>CAMUPJ010000026.1 GCA_947090725.1 uncultured Clostridia bacterium | reverse complement strand
TATGACGAAATCGCAAGTCGCGGGAGTTGCGACCGACGCGGGGAATTGTAAAAAAATGTGCCGCGCATCTTGATTTTTGGGATGTAAGGTGTTATAATGAAAATATGATACGGTATTTTCTGACATATGCAACCGAGGCGGAAGAGGATGCGATCGCGGCCAATACGGCCTTGACCGAACTCGGCTTGCACAATACGCAGGATATGCATGCCGATCGCACGGCAGCGCTCTCGGCAGCGGATTTTCTCTTTGTGCTTCTCACGGCGGCGGAGCAGGTGGACGAGCGGAGCGTGCGGCAGTGCTGGACGTATTTCGACAACGAAATCCGTTGGAAGCGCAAACCGCACGGGGAAATTCTGTTTTTGGTGCCCGACGAAGAGGCGCTCGGCGCTTTGCCGTTGCGACTCAAACAATACGGGTATTATCTGCTCGACGAGATAGACGATGCGGCGTCGTATTGTAACGAAGCGCTCCGCGCGGCCGACGAAGAAGCGCAAAGAGCGAAAGAAGCGGTGCCTGCCGTCAAACAGATCAAATACAGTCCGCCCGAAGAGACGGTAAAACAAATCGAGTTTTCGGTACGCGCGCCGTCTGTTCCGTCGTTCGACGGGACGGTGAGACCCGCGCAGGGCGAAGAAGGTTCCTCGGCGAATAAAGATTCGGGGGCGTGCCGCCGCGATCATATATTCGAAGAGTTGCGCCACGACGACGGAGGATTGTACGGGCGCACGCAACTTTCGAACGCGCGCAAGAAAAAACGCAACCGCGGCTTGTTGGCGCTTTTCTTGCTTGTGATGGCCGTCGTATTCATAGTGGCGGTGGTGCTGACGTGCAGGAATCTTGCGGGCGATGCGTCGCTTCGGCGTGTGGAGGCGTCTTGCGGCGAAATTGCGCGCATATCCGACGTGCGGTTGCCGAACGGCAGGCTATTGCGCTGAAACCGACTTTTGCGCGGCACGCCGCGTCTCGGTTTGGTCGGGATAAACGCTTTACAATCCATGCTTTTGTATGGTATACTCGAATTTGGCAAAAATCGTAAGGAGTGCTTTGGTTTTCGTGCCTGTCAGTTGTTTCGGAGATTCCTATAGCCATACGTATGCCGCCGCATGCGAGATACTGCGCCGGGAAGAAGAGGCGCAGGGTAAGATTTTGTGTTGCGCATCGGTGGTCGAAACGCTGGAAAAAGTCGCCGAAGAGAAGTGTTCTATGGGGATCGTGCCCATCGAAAACAGTGTCGAGGGGACGGTGGCCACTACCTGCGACGCCTTGCGTGCATTGCAGTTGTATATCGTGCGGGAAATCGTTTTGCCCATTCGGCAGAATCTGATCGTAAAGGCGGGCGTGAAACAAGAGGATATCCGACGGGTATATTCGCATCCGCAGGCATTGGCGCAATGTCGCGGCAGTCTGGCGCGGTTGTTGCCCGATGCGGAAACGGAGGGCGTGGCCTACACTTCGGCAGGACTCGACCGACTGGACGGGCAAAGCGCCGCGATCGCGCGGGTGCCCAAAGAAGGGCAGACGGTTTTGTTGTCGGGGATAGAGGATTCTCCCGAAAACTGTACGCGGTTTTTGGCGGTGCGGAGTACGCCGCGTCTTGCGGGCGATAAAGTGAGCGTCGTGTTTACCACGGCGGACAAGCCGGGCGCGCTCCTACGCGTATTGGAAAAACTTCGGGAGCGCGGTCTGAATATGACGAAAATCGAATCGCGTCCCGCGAAAAAGCGGTTGGGGCAATACGTCTTTTACGTTGACTTTCTGTACGACGGAGACAATGCGGAACTGCAGAAGTTTTTTATGGAACTGACCGATTGCGCGCAGGATTTCCGTTTTTTGGGCAGATACCCGCAATATAAACAGTAAGAAAGCTCCGTACGCACGGAAATCCTATAAGCGCTACACCGATAGCGACGCACACCCGGAGTAATTGCAAAAATCACAGAAAATAAATATAGAGGACGTCAAAAAGAAAATGGGACTTATCAGTTTTATAACCGGCAGCGATAACCGCAAACATCTGAAAAAGCTCGAGGCGATTGCGGCCAAGATAGAGGAGTACGACGCGCCGTACAGAGAGCTGAGCGACGAAGCGCTCAAAAAAAAGACGGAAGAATTCCGTAAACGGCTCAAAGAAAATTACGAGACGTTGGACGATATTTTGCCCGAAGCGTTTGCGACCGTGCGGGAAGCCAGCGCGCGCGTGCTCGGGATGCGGCATTTCCACGTACAGCTCCTCGGCGGTATCACGCTCCATCAGGGACGTATCGCAGAGATGCGTACCGGTGAAGGTAAAACGCTTGTTTCCACTCTGCCCGCCTATCTCAATGCGCTGAGCGGCGAAGGCGTGCATATCGTGACGGTCAACGACTATCTGGCCAAACGTGACGCCGAATGGATGGGCAAAGTGCACAGATTTCTCGGTCTTACCGTGGGGGTGGCGGTTTCCGGCATGACGCCCGAAGCAAAACGCGCGGCATATAACTGCGACATTACCTATGCGACCAACAACGAACTCGGTTTCGATTACCTGCGCGACAACATGGTCATCTACAAAGAAGAAATGGTACAGCGCAAACTAAGCTATGCCATTATCGACGAGGTGGACTCCATTCTCATCGACGAAGCGCGTACGCCGCTCATTATTTCCGGCAGAGGGGGCAAATCGAGCGACTTATACGTGCGTGCCAATCAGTTCGTCAAGCGGGAAATCAAAGAGGACGACTACGAATACGACGAGAAGAAAAAGGGTATCAACCTGACCGAATCGGGCGCCGCCAAAGCGGAAACGTATTTCGGAATCGCCAACCTGACCGATATCGAAAACAGCGATATCGCGCATCATATCGACAACGCGCTGCGCGCGCATAAAATTATGAAGCGCGATCAGGATTATATCGTAAACGACGGCGAAGTGGTCATCGTAGACGAATTCACCGGTCGTCTTATGGTGGGGCGGCGCTATTCCGACGGATTGCATCAGGCCATCGAAGCCAAAGAAAACGTGACCATCCGCAACGAAAACAAGACGCTCGCCACCATTACCTTCCAGAACTATTTCCGTCTGTACGACAAGCTCGGCGGCATGACGGGTACCGCCAAGACGGAGGAAACGGAGTTCAAGGGGATTTACGGGCTGGACGTCGTGGAAATTCCCACCAACGTGCCTTCGCAACGTGTGGACGAAAACGACGTGATCTATACGACGGTTGACGGCAAACTGCGCGCCGTCATCGCCGACATCAAAGAATGTACCGACCGCGGACAGCCCGTGCTTGTGGGTACTACCAATGTAGAAAAGAGCGAAGAGCTTTCGCGGCTTTTGACGGGGCAACGCATTGCGCACAACGTACTCAACGCGAAGAACCACGAAAAAGAAGCGGAAATCGTCGCGCAGGCCGGTCGCGTGGGCGCCGTGACCATTGCCACCAACATGGCAGGCCGCGGTACCGATATCCTGCTGGGCGGCAATCCCGAGTATTTAGCCAAAAAGCGTATGCGCGATCTCGGCGTGGACGAACGGCTTATTTCGGCGGCCACGGCGTATTTCACCACCGAAGACGCGGATATACTCGCCGCCCGTGCGCAGTACAAAAAATTCTACGAGGAATACAAGAGCGAGGCGGACGTCGAAAAAGAAAAAGTGATCGCAGTGGGCGGTTTGCGCATCATTGGTACCGAGCGGCACGAGTCGCGCCGTATCGACAATCAGCTCCGCGGCCGTGCCGGACGTCAGGGCGACATCGGTTCGTCCATCTTCTATCTTTCCATGGAAGACGATTTGTTGCGGCTCTTCGGCGGCGACAGAATGAAGCGCATTGCCGAATTGTTCCGCGCCGACGAAGATACGCCTTTCTCCATGAAACTTCTCACCAAACAGATTGCCAACGCGCAACGAAACGTGGAAGGGCGCAACTATTCCATCCGTAAGCAAGTGCTCGAATACGACAACGTAATGAACACGCAGCGTACCATCATTTACGAGGAACGCAACAAAGTGCTGATGGGGGCGAGCGTGCACGATCAGATCGACAAGATGATGCACGATCAAGTGGAAAAGATCGTAAACACCTACACCGATCCCAAAACCGACTGGAACGAATGGGATTACGAAAATCTCAATAAGGAAATCGAGCGCAAGCTCATCCCCGGCGATACCACTTTCCTTACCGAAGACCGCATGGATAAGTGGGCGCTGGAAGAAATCAAAGAGCAGATCTATACGGGAATGCAGACCTACTACACGCAAAAGATCGACAACGCCAAAGAGATCGGCGCCGATTTCGAGGAAATCGAACGCGTGATTCTCTTGAAAGTGGTAGATAAGCAGTGGATGGATCACATCGACTCCATGGACGCGCTCCGCAAAGGTATCGGACTCAAAGCGTACGGACAGCAAGACCCCGTAATCGCCTACAAGCAAGAGGGCTTTGCTATGTTCGACGAGATGATCGACCGTATTCAGGAAGATACGGTGGCGCTCCTTATGCACGTAAACGTGGAACGCGCGCCCAAGCGCGAGGGGCAGAACCTCGATCTCGTGGTATCCAGCGGCGGCAGTCGCCAGGCAAAAGCGCCCAAAGTGAATCAGAACGAAAACAAGAACGTAGGGCGCAACGATCCCTGCCCGTGCGGCAGCGGCAAAAAGTACAAGAACTGTTGCTGGGAAAAAGACCATAAATAAGCAAGGCGCTTTTCGGCCGTAAAAGACCAAGCAAAAAAAGAAATGGAGTAATCCTAAATAAAAGAGCAACTTCGGAAAAACGAAGTTGCTCTTTTGGTGTTTATTGATCTCGACCTACAAGAATGTCAAGCGTAATATCCATATAATCGGCTAATTGTATCAAAGAATCAATGTGAGGGTCGCAACCCTTTTTCCAATCGGCAAAGTGAGAGGATTTAATGTGTGTATCGCGGTTGATACGATTGCGTGAAACACCTTTTTCGGATAATATCCGACGGAAATGCGTATAGAAATCTGCACACGTGTGCGGGATGAAATCTATCGGCATTTCGGAACGCCCCGTAAGGAAATCCAAGGAGCAACCGAAATATTCCGCAAGTTTCAGCGCATTAGACAATTTGAACTGTCCTTTTCCGTTTTTCCAACGGCCGATACTTTCTTCGCTTACGTGAATTGCATTGGCAAGCGTTTTATTATCTATATTTCTTTCGGACATCAATTCCGTCAGACGCTCGCAAATTTTTGTCGCTGTATGCATTTTTTCTCCTACGTAGGTTTATGCAATCAGTGTGCGACAAAAGCAATAAAAATACTTGACGATAACGAATTCCTACGTATATAATATATAAAAATTTCGTAATCGCATTACATGGAGAAAAAACATGAGGAAAGGACGGCATTGTGGGAACTGTAGAAATTTGGATGCGTTTTATTTCAAAGCATATTGTGAATTTTTAAGAACGGATTACGGATATTGTTACCAAACGCGTAGTGTACAAGTAAAAGAAAATTACTGTGATTGTTGGCAAAGAAAACTTCCTAAAAAGCGGAGCGTTAAGGAGGTTTTGAAAGAGATGGAAGATGCCATAACCGATATAGCGGTGTTACGGCAAATTTTTTCCGAAGAGAAAGAGGAAGACGAGTAAAGAGGCGGGCGGGCAAGCTTTGGTTTTTGCTTGCGGTTGTTCTTGACTTTGTGGCGGCGGTTGTGCTATACTTTAGCGGTTATGTTAATCTTAGACGAACAAAAACAGCGTCTCAAGGCGCTGAAAACGAAATTCGACGGGTGTTGCGAAGCGTTCAACGAGGAAGAATTGGAGAGTAAGCTTGCGGCGCTTTCCGAACAACAGCAGGATCCCGAGTTGTATAAGGATCTCAAGCGGGCGCAGAGCATCAACTCCGAAGCCAAGTATGTGAGCGGCGTATTGACCGATCTCAAGGCAAAACGGGGCAAAATAGACGATATCGGTGATTTCATTGCCATGGCGGAAGAGGAGAGCGACGAGGCGCTTCTTTCGGAAATCAACGAGGCGCTCGCGGCGGCGGAAGAGGAAGTGGAAACGTTGCACCTCAAGACGCTTCTTAAAGGCGAGTACGACCATGCCGATGCGATTCTCACGTTGCATGCCGGCGCAGGCGGCACCGAGGCGCAGGACTGGACGCAGATGCTGTACCGCATGTACAAAATGTATTGCGACAAAAACGGTTTCGGTTACGAAGAACTCGACTATTTGGCGGGCGACGAAGCGGGCATCAAGAGCGTGACGTTCCGCGTGACGGGTACCAATGCGTACGGCTATCTCAAAGCGGAGAAGGGCGTACACCGATTGGTGCGCATTTCGCCGTTCGACAGCAATGCGCGGCGGCACACGAGCTTTGCCAGTCTGGAAGTGATGCCGGAAATCGAAGAGGACGCGAATATCAAGATCACTCCCGACGAACTGCGTATCGATACGTATCGCTCGGGCGGCGCGGGCGGTCAGCACATCAACAAAACCGATTCGGCGGTGCGCATCACCCACTTGCCTACGGGAATCGTGGTGCAGTGCCAGAACGAGCGCAGTCAGATTCAGAACCGCGAAACGGCAATGAAGATGCTACTCGGCAAGCTCGTGGAAAAGCGGGAGCGCGAAATCGAAGAAAAAGCCAACGCCATCAAAGGCGAAATGAAAAAAATCGAATGGGGCAGTCAGATCCGTTCCTACGTTTTTCAGCCTTACACCATGGTCAAGGATCACCGCACGGGCTACGAAAAGCCCGACGTGCAAGCGGTAATGGACGGTGAAATTGCCGAGTTCATATTCGACTACTTGCGAAAAAGTTAAGCATTTTTTCCGCCGAATGCAATCGGCGAGAAGGGGAGCGGGACAACGTGTGATTGTATTCCGCTCCTTTTTGTTTCTTAAGCCATGGCGTCGACGCTTCGCAAGGGCGGTAGGATTGCTTTCGCGGGAGTCGTGTCGTTGTTCTTGACTTTCGGGCGCGCCGCGTGCTATAATGCGTTTGGTTTTCGATAAGTATGTATAACGAGACGGCAAAACAAAAATTCGATGCACTGAAGGACAATCCCGATGCCCTGATTCTGGGGATCGAGAGCAGTTGCGACGAGACGGCGGCGGCGGTAGTGCGCGGCGGCCGTTTTGTGATGAGCAATGTGATTTCTTCGCAGATAGAGATTCACAAACGGTTCGGCGGCGTGGTGCCCGAAGTCGCGAGTCGCAACCACACGTTGGCGCTTCCCGACGTCATCGACGAAGCATTGCGGCAAGCCGGCGTTACGGCGCGCGAGATCGATGCCGTGGCTGTCACGTATGGGGCGGGGCTTATCGGCGCGCTTTTGGTGGGGGTATCGTCCGCCAAGGCGTTTGCGTACGCATGCGGTTTGCCGCTGATTGCCGTCAATCACATCGAAGCGCACGTGGCCGCCAATTATATTGCGGACACTGCGTTACAGCCGCCGTTTGTTGCCCTTGTGGCAAGCGGCGGGCATACGCTTTTGCTGGATATCTCCGAATATAACCGCTACGTTGCCTTGGGCGGCACGCTGGACGACGCGTTGGGCGAGGCGTTCGATAAAGTGGCGCGTATTCTCGGCCTGCCGTATCCCGGCGGGCCCAACGTGGAGCGCTTGGCCAAGGAGGGGAACCCGGCGGTTTCTTTTTATAAGCACCCCAAAGGCGTGCGGGAAGATTTGGCGCTGTCTTATTCGGGTCTCAAGACCGCCGTAGTCAATTACGTGCATGCCTGCCGTCAGCGCGGCGAAGAAGTTGCCGTGGCCGATGTGTGCGCATCGTTTACCCACGAGGCGGTGGGGCTTTTGGCGCGCACCGCCGCCGAAGCGATGAAACGCACGGGGCGCAAGCGGCTTGTTTTGGCGGGCGGCGTGGCGTCCAACGGCGATTTGCGCAGAGCGCTGGAGCGCGAGGGAAAGACGCACGGATTCGACGTGACCTATCCGCCCCCTGTTCTTTGCACCGACAACGCCGCAATGGTGGCGGCGCGGGCGTATTTTATGGCGCGGGACGGCAAGGGTTTGGCGGATCTGTCGCTGAATGCAAAGTCGCATATTCCGTTCGCTTTCGGGCGGGAGGAAAACGCATGAACAAAAAGCGTGTGATTGTGGGCGTATCGGGGGGCGTGGATTCCTCGGTGGCGGCGTATCTGTTGCGTGAGCAGGGGTATGACGTAGTGGGCCTTTTTATGAACAATTGGGAGGAAGAGGACGAGGCCGATTCGGCATGTACTTCGGCGACCGATTGGGAGGACGCCCGCGCGATTTGCGGGCATTTGGGGATTCCCGTGTATTCGGTGAGTTTTGCCAAAGAGTATTACGAGCGGGTATTTGCGCACTTTCTCGCAGAATACAAGCGGGGACGCACGCCCAATCCCGACGTGCTGTGCAACCGCGAAATCAAATTCGGCCCTTTTGCCGATTACGCCCGCAGGCTGGGCGGGGACTATATCGCTACGGGGCATTACTGTGCGCTTCGTAAAGCCGACGGTGGCGCGCAACTGTATGAGGCGGCCGACAAGAGCAAGGATCAGACGTATTTTCTCAATCAGGTATCTTCGGCGCAACTGGAAAACGTGATTTTTCCGCTTGCCGAATTGCGGAAAGAGGAAGTACGCGCCATTGCCGAGCGGGAAGGACTTGTGACGGCCCGCAAAAAAGATTCCACCGGTATCTGCTTTATCGGGGAGCGCAATTTCAAGAAATTTCTTTCCGCTTATTTGCCCGCGCAACCGGGCGACATCGTGGATATTCACGGCAAGCGCCTGGGGCGGCACGACGGACTCATGTACTATACGCTGGGGCAACGTCGCGGTCTGGGGATCGGCGGTATTCCCGGAGAGGAACAGAATCGCTGGTTTGTGGTGCGCAAGGATCTCGAGCACAACCGCCTGATCGTAAAGAACGGCGAGGGGGACGAGCTGATGTCTTCGTCGCTTACAACGGAGGACTTTCATTTTATCGGCGCCGCGCCTGCGGAAAACACGTTTCGCTGTGCCGTCAAGACGCGCTACCGTCAGCCCGCGCAATCCGCTACCCTTACCCTTACCCAAAAGGGCGCGCACATCCGATTCGATGCGCCGCAACGTGCCGTCACCCCCGGGCAATACGCCGTGGGGTATATCGGAGAACGCTGTATCGGCGGCGGTGTCATAAGCAAGACGGACGGGTAGAATAAGACGGTATATTAAAATCAGATTAGAAATTACGAGGATACGCGAATTTTTTTTGCCAAAATTCTTTTTTTTCGCTATAATCGCAGTTGATAAATCAACAAATTGCGAGGATTTCCGATGTTTACTTTGACGACAGATACTTCCTGCGACGTTTTACGATGTGATCTCGACGCGGCGGGCATACCTTGGATTCCGCTGACGTTTACCATCGACGGCGAGACGTTCCCCGACAACTTCACGTCCGACGAACAGTACAAGGACTTTTACCGCAAGGTGCGGGAAGGCGCAATGCCCACCACCAGTCAGATTACCGCTTTTGCACACGAGGAGTTTTTTGAAAAACTCGTGCAGGAGGGGGCAACCGATATTGTGCACTTAACGCTTTCGGGCGGCCTTTCCGCTACATATAATTCGGCATGTATGGGAGCGCAAGCGGTCACGGAGCGTCACCCCGACTGCAAAATACAGGTTGTGGACAGCCGCGGCGCAACGCAGGTGCACGCTATGGTGCTGGACAGAGCGGAGGCGCTTCGCAAACAAGGGCTTTCCGGTGAAGAAGCGGCAAAAATCCTGCGCGAGGAAGTGACCAAGATTCACGTGTGGATTATCGTGGACGACTTGCACCACTTAAAGCGCGGCGGCAGAGTGTCGGGCGCGGCGGCGGCGATCGGAACGCTTCTCAAGATCAAGCCGATGATTGCCTTCGACAAAGAAGGAAAATTGCAGGTTGCGCGCAAAGCCAAGGGTTTTCGTAAAGCCATGGAGTACGTAGTGGAATACATCGCCGAATGGGCGCCCGACGTCAAAGAGGTGTATATGGCGCACGGCGACGCGCTCGACAGGGCGGAAGAGATGACGGAACTTCTGACCGAGCGGTTCGGATGCGCCGTCAAAACGGGGTGGTGCGGTCCCGTCATCGGGGCGCATACCGGTCCCGGCATGTTGGGCATTATCGTTAAGTGCGACAAAGACCGGCCGCTCTGAGTCGGAAAAACGATTTATTCGTTGACGAAAACGCAATAGAATGTTATACTGAAAGCCGAGAGTGTTTCTCGGCTTTTTGTGATATATAATGTTGCTTTAATGTAAATTTAATCCCCGATTTATTGAAAAAATCCGTCAGCCGTGGTATACTATATAAAATGTAACAAGCAGGAGATTTTTTTGCTCGGCTTCGCCCTGCGGCGAAAGGAGGTTTGCCATGACAAAGTGGTGGAACGAATTACATAATTTTCAGCAGGTATTGTTTGTGATTGCCTGTGCGGCAACGCTGTTCATGATCGTGCAGATTATTTTGCTGGCGATAGGGAGCGGCGACAACGATGCGACGTTTGACGCCGATACGAGTATAGACGACGTAGACACGATCAACGACGGCGGCGTGGGGCTCACGATCTTCGGATTGCGGATTCTCACGGTACGCAGTATCATTGCGTTTTTGGCGGTGGGAAGCTGGCTCACGTTTGCGCTCTTTTATTCCATAAAATTCTGGGCGCTCATTCCCGGCGTGGCGGCGGGTGTCGCGGCGGCGTTTGCCATTGCGCTCTTTATAAAGGCAATGGACAAATTGCAGGGGAGCGGCAATCTGAAAATCGAGAATGCGGTGGGGAAAACCGCCGACGTGTATCTTACCGTTCCGGCTTCGCGCGCAGGAAGCGGAAAAGTAAACGTATACGTACAGGAACGGCTGGTGGAAACCGAAGCCGTGACCGATCACGCGTCGCCCATCAAGACGGGAGAAAAGGTGCGCATTGTGGGGACGCTCAACGAAGGTACTTTGATTGTGGAACCGTATGCGGTAACAGCGACGGATTCCGCATCTGTGAAAAAGGAGGAAGAATAATATGACATTGTTGGCAGCAAGCGGCTCTATTGTAGGCATTGTGGGATTGATTATCGCCATAGTGGTGATTCTCATTTCGCTTTTCGCACTGATTGCGAGTCGCTACAAGAAGTGTCCTTCGGACAAAATCATGGTAATCTACGGTAGTGTGGGCAGCAACAAAGACGGCACGTCCCGTGTGGCGAAATGTATTCACGGCGGCGCCAGTTTCGTAATGCCTTTCTTTCAGGCGTACAGCTTTTTGGATTTGACGCCCATCTCCATTTCGGTCGATCTCAAAAACGCGCTCAGCCGTCAGAATATCCGTATCGACGTACCCAGCCGCTTTACGGTGGGTATTTCCACCGAGCCGGGCGTTATGCAAAATGCCGCGGAGCGTTTGCTGGGACTCAAGCTGGGCGATATTCAGGATTTGGCAAAAGATATTATCCTCGGTCAGTTGCGTCTTGTCATTGCGCTGATGGATATCGAGGAAATCAACACCGACCGCGATAAGTTCTTGGAGGCGGTTTCGCGCAACGTGGAGGGCGAGCTCAAAAAGATCGGGCTTCGTCTTATCAACGTAAACGTAACGGATATCAACGACGAATCGGGTTATATCGATGCGCTCGGTAAAGAAGCGGCGGCCAAAGCTATCAACGACGCCAAGCGTAGCGTGGCCGAAAAGAACCGCGACGGTAGCATCGGCGAGGCCAATGCCGTTCGTGACGAAAGAATCGAGGTGGCCAGCGCCAATTCCACGGCGGTAGAAGGCGAGAACGAATCGCAGGCAAAGATCAGTCAGAGTAACGCGCGCCGTCGTCAGATCGAGGCGGAAGCCGAACGGGTGGCGTCGGTGGCCGAAATGATTGCCGAAGCCAATGCCAAGCGCGAGGCGTACAAAGCGGAGCAGGAAGCCGAAATCGCGCGTGCCGAGCGGGAAAAGAGTACGCTCGAAGCGGATATCATCGTCAAGCAGGAAATCGAAAAACGCAAGCTCGAATTGCAGGCCGAAGCGGAAGCCGAAATGGTGCGCCGCAAGGCAAAAGGCGAGGCGGACGCTCTGCGCGCCATGAAAGAAGCGGAAGCGGCCGGTATACTCGAAGTGCTCAGTAAGCAAGCGCTCGGTTTCGAAAAACTGGTAAAAGCCACGGGCGGCACGGCGGACGACGCGGTCAAGATGCTGATCTCCGACAAGATCGAAGAACTCGTGGCAACGCAGGTCGAGGCTGTCAAGGGAATCAATATCGACAAAGTTACCGTGTGGGATTCCATGGGCGGCAAAGACGGCGGCTCTACCACCGCAAACTTCATTTCGGGGTTGCTGAAATCGGTACCTCCGCTGAGCGAAGTCTTCAAAATGGCGGGCATGAAACTGCCTCAATATCTGGGGACGGTGGAAGATGCGCAGTCCGATGCGGTAGAAGAGAGCGACGAAGAGTAATTTTCTCTTTTGTCGCAAAATCCGGCAAACCGAAAATAAACGCAAATATGCTTGACAAATGTGGAAAAACAGTGTACACTTAAATGAAAGGAAATCGGCAGGTAAATTCGCACCCCTTTAAGTTACCTTAGAGTTTCCAATCTAAGAGGAGGTTAAAGCGAGGATGGCGGATAAGATCTTGACTTGCAAGGACTGTGGCAAAGAGTTTACCTTCACCGAAGGTGAGCAGGCGTTCTATGCGGAAAAGGGTTTCACCAACGAGCCTGCCCGTTGCCCCGAGTGCCGTAAGGCACGCAAAGCGGCGCGCAGAAACTTTGAGCAGCACAATAACTGAGACGTCAACGCTGAGAAAGAACGGCTTCCTTCGTGGAAGCCGCTTTTTTATACGCGAGATATTACCGAAAGATATCCGACGGTGAGGAAGAAAAGATTTGCTTTTTGACGCCCGTTGTGGTAAAATGGAAAAAATACTTGTACATACGGAGGCAATACATTTCGAATATGGCAAAGTTGTCGCAACGAGCGGAGCGGGTTTCGCCGTCACTCACGCTGGAAATTACGGCCAAGGCGAAAAAAATGCGAGCGGAAGGATATCCCGTGATTTCGTTCGGTGCGGGGGAGCCCGATTTCAATACGCCCGATTACATCGTGGGGGCTGCCAAAAAAGCTTTGCGGGAAGGGTTTACCAAATATACGCCCGCGTCGGGAACCGAAGCGCTCAAAAAAGCGGTTGCGGAGAAACTGTATAAGGATAACGGACTTACTTACGATCCGGCGGATATCGTGATTTCCAACGGAGCAAAACATTCTCTGTACAATATCTGTCTGGCGCTTGTGGATGCGGGCGACGAAGTGATTATTCCCGCGCCGTATTGGTTGACGTATCCCGAACTGGTCAAACTTTGCGAGGGCGTGCCCGTATTCGTGCAAACCAAGGCGGAAAACAATTTCAAGCTTACCGCGCAGGAGTTGCGGGGCGCGATTACGCCCAAGACCAAGGCGATTATTCTCAACAATCCTTGCAATCCTACCGGCGCCGTGTACTCGGAAGCGGAAATCAAAGCGTTGGCCGCTGTACTCGAAGAGACGGAAATTTATGTGATCAGCGACGAAATTTACGAAAAGCTCGTGTATGAGGGCGACGCGCCGTATTCGATTGCGGCCTATTCGCCGTCGATGAAAGAGCGCACGATTGTGGTGAACGGCGTTTCCAAGACGTATGCCATGACGGGTTGGCGCATAGGATATACGGCAAGCGCAAGAGAGATTGCCAAAGCAATGGGCGGGATGCAGAGCCACACCACGTCCAACCCCAACTCCATTGCGCAGTATGCGGCCACGGCGGCGTATCTGCATTCCGAAGGCGAAAGCTTTCTGACCGAGATGAAACAGACGTTCGATCGGCGGCGTAAACTGATGATGGAGATGTTGGACAAAATCGACGGATTGCGGTATATTCGGCCGCAAGGCGCGTTTTACGTGATGGTGGACGTGCGCAACCTGCTCGGCAAAAAGACCAAACGCGGCACGGTGCTCGACAGCGCGCATACCATGGCAACCGAACTTCTGGAGACCGAGATGGTGGCTACCATTCCGTCGGAATCGTTCGGGGTAGACGGATATCTTCGTTTGAGTTATGCGATCAGCGACGAGGATATCGCCGCGGGACTGGAGTGTATTGCCGAATTTGTGCGTTCCCTTCGATAGGGGCGCCGAAAAGCGGGTGCAAATACGTTTGCAACGTAAAAAATATAGAAAGGAGATAAGGAAAAATGATCGAATTGATTTACGGAGCCAAGGGGACGGGAAAAACCACGCGTATTATCGAAAAAGCCAATGCGCGGGTAGCGGAAGCGAAAGGAAACGTTGTCTTCCTTGCGCCGCAGAACAAATACAGTCTCGATATCGATAAAAACATCCGTATGGTCGGCACCGACGCGTACGAGATTACCAAGTCCTGCCAATTGGAAGCATTCATCAAGGGGATGATAGCGGGCAATACCGATATCTGCGATATTTACGTAGACGGACTTGCGCGGATCGGAGAGATCGATCCGGTGGAGTTTATCCCCAAACTGGATGCGCTTTCCGGTAAGTACAACGTGAACTTTACCGTAACGCTGAGCATGGCAGAGGTGCCTGCGCCGCTCAAACGGTATATGTAAGCAGGGGGCGGCGGTTGCCGTTTTCGACAAAGCCTTGCCGCATGTGCGGCGAAAGAAGAACGATTTATGCGATTTTACAGTACACGAAATAAAAAAACGGTTGTGAGCGGCGCCGAAGCGATTTGCCGCGGTATCAGCGAAGAGGGCGGACTGTTCGTTCCTTCCGAATTTCCCGTGATGACGCAGAGCGAAATCGAAGGAATGGTGGGGCAGGAATACGAACGGGTGGCCGCCTGCGTTATCGGAAAATTCCTTCCCGAACTTGCCGATCGGTTGCCGCGCTATACGGCGGCGGCCTATGCGAAATTCGACGGTGATCCCGCGCCGCTCGTCAAGTTGGACGAGAACTTTTACGTGCTGGAATTGTGGCACGGCCCTACGCATGCGTTCAAGGACGTGGCGCTTACGTTGTTGCCACATTTGCTTGTGGGGTCCAAGGAGCTGACGGGCGACAAAAGCGTTACGCTCATTCCCGTAGCCACCAGCGGCGATACCGGAAAAGCGGCGCTCGAAGGGTTCAAGGACGTGGCGGGCACTGCCGTGGCGGTCTTTTATCCCGACGGCGGCGTATCCGACCTACAACGCTTGCAAATGATCACCACCACCGGCGATAACGTGTTCGTGTCGGCGATCGGCGGCAACTTCGACGATGCGCAGACGGCGGTGAAAAAGGCGTTTACCGACGCGCAACTCAAAGCGCAACTCGAAGAAAAGGGGATCGAACTTTCCAGTGCGAACTCCATCAATTTCGGTCGTCTTGCGCCGCAGATCGCTTACTATTTTTCCGCCTATTGCGACTTGCTCGGCGGCGGGCAGATCAAGCTCGGCGACAAAGTGGATTATGTGGTGCCGAGCGGCAACTTCGGGGATATTTTGGCAGGATACTACGCGCGCAAAATGGGGCTTCCCGTAGGCAAGCTCGTGTGCGCGTCCAACCGAAACAACGTGCTGTGCGATTTTATCGGTACGGGCGTCTACGATATTCGCAGAGAATTCCATAAGACGACCAGCCCGAGTATGGATATCCTCATTTCCTCCAATCTCGAACGGTTGTTGTTCGATATCGCGGGAGAGGACGACGCGCTTACGGCGGAACGCATGGCGGCGCTTAAGTCGGAGGGGCGGTATGCCATTACGGCGGCGGAACTTGCCGCTATGCGGGAAGTGTTCGATGCGGGGTATGCCGACGAAGAAGAAGTGACCGATACCATCGAAGAAGTATTTGACGAATACGGATATATTATGGATCCGCATACTGCCGTGGCGGCAAGCGTTATGTACAAGCTGTCTGGCGAGCAGAACGAGCGTCCTACCGTGGTGCTTTCCACGGCGTCGCCGCATAAATTTGCGGCAAGCGTGTTGCGCGCCATCGGAGAGAGACCCACGGGCAACGAAGTGAAAGATCTCGAACGGTTGGAAGACGCGACGGCGCTTCCCGTTCCCGATTCGCTTATAAATTTGCCGTCGATGGCAAAAATCTACGAAGGAAGCATCGCGCTGGATGCGGTAAACGATGCGATTCTGCGATTTGCGGAAAAGGTGGCGCGTAAATGACGGAACCTACGGCAAAAAAAGTAATCTTCAGTGCGGTCAAACCGACGGGGATCCCTACGCTCGGTTCGTATGCGGGCGCGCTCAAAAATTGGGTTGCCATGCAGGACGAATACGATTGCATTTACTGCGTGGCCGATTTGCACAGCATCACCGTTGCAATGGTGCCTGCCGACTTGCGCAAAAATACTTTGGATATGCTTGCGATGTATTTGGCGTTGGGGATCGACCCCGAAAAATGCACGCTTTTCGTGCAGTCGCACGTATCGGCGCATGCGGAACTTGCCTGGGTGCTTAACTGCTACACGCAGTTCGGCGAAGCCAAACGCATGACGCAGTTTAAGGAAAAGAGCAAAAAAGCGCCCGACAACGTCAACGTGGGACTTTTCGATTATCCCGTTTTGATGGCGGCGGATATTCTGCTGTATGGGGCGGAGTGCGTTCCCGTGGGACAAGATCAGAAGCAACACGTGGAGTTGGCCCGTAATATTGCCCAACGCTTCAACAACCGATATTCGCCCACGTTCGTTTTGCCGGAACCTTTCATGCCGAAATACGGCGCGAAAATCTGCGGTTTGCAGAATCCCGACAAAAAGATGAGTAAGTCGGACGACAACCCCCACGATTGCGTGTATCTTACCGATGATGCCGATACGATTATGCGTAAGTTCAAGGCGGCGGTGACCGACAGCGACGCAAGCATAAAATACGATCGGGCAAATAAGCCGGGAATCAGCAACTTGTTGACCATCTATTCCGTCTTTGCGAAAGTATCTGTGGAGCAAGCGGAAAAGGAGTTTGCCGGTTGCGGGTATGCCCAATTCAAAAAGCGCGTAGGAGAGGCGGTTTGTGAATTTCTCCGCCCGGTGCAGGCCGAATGTCGGCGCATTCTTGCCGACAAATCGTATTTGCAATCGGTGATGAAAACGGGCGCCGAAAAAGCGGCGTATTTGGCGCGGAAGACACTCTCTAAAGTGTACCGCAAAGTCGGCTTTGTGCAAATCTGAAGGAAAAGTTATCATTGTACGGATATGTAGTGCCAATTAAATCGGAGCTGGGGCAAGCGGACTTTTGCCTGTATCGTGCGTTTTACTGCGGTATC
>CAMUPJ010000025.1 GCA_947090725.1 uncultured Clostridia bacterium | reverse complement strand
GACGCCCGAATGCCGCCGTATAATCGGACAGAAAACCGATGGGATCGGTAGAAGTGCAAGCGCCGTCACGGCAACGCACCGTGTTGACGGGATGCTTGCACCCCAAAAACTTTGCCACGCGCTCTTTGTACGGCTTCGTCACGTTAAAGCCGTCGTATTCCCGTATCAGTCGCGGCAACGCGTCCTGTAACTTTTCGGGCGGAATATCTTCTACCGTATACGACGATTGTTCGCCGAGACATGCGCCGATCGCCGCATGCAAACAAGGCGAAAGCGAATAACCGATATCATGGCCGAGTACGCAACGCTTCGTCATTTCGTTCCTCCCGAAAGCATTTGCCAAAAGTCGGGATAACTGACCGCCACGCAATCGCTGTCCGTCACCGTGCCGCCCTTCTCGCTTGCCGCCGCCGCTACCGCCGCGCTCATCGCCATGCGGTGATCGCCCGCAGGGTCGAACGCACAGCCGCCCGAAAGTTGGCCTTTGCCGTGGATTATCATGCCGCTTTCCGTTTCCCGCACCTCGCCGCCGAACGCACGAAGCATGCGTAGCGTAGCGGCAATGCGGTCGCTCTCTTTGACGCGCAGTTCTTCCGCACCCGTAATCACGCTGTCGCCGTCGAGGAAACAGGCCAGCACCGCAAGTACGGGAATCTCGTCTACAAGACGCGGGATCATCTCGTGCGTGATCGTGTACGGCTTGGCTTGTCCCAAACCTTTTACCGTTACCGTGCCCACCTCTTCGCCGCAACATTGGCGGCGTTCCTCTACCGTATAGTGGACGCCGATTTGTTCGAAAACTTCCAGGAGTCCCGCACGGGTCGGATTGAGTCCCACGTGCCGCACCGTCACTTCGCCGTCGGTAATCAGTCCGCACACAAGCGGGAATGCGGCGCCGGAAATGTCCCCCGCTACCGTCACCGAAACCGCTTCGAGCGTGCGTCCGCCGCGCACCGTCACCGTCTTGCCTTCCCGCGAAATATCCGCTCCCATCGCCGCAAGAATAATCTCGGTATGGTCGCGCGTAAATTCCCGCTCGGTGATGCGGGTGACGCCTTCGGCGCCGAGTGCCGCCGAGATGACGGCGCTCTTCACCTGCGCCGAATCCACGGGCATAACGTAGTCTATGCCGTGCAGTGCTTTGCCTGTCACGGTAAGCGGCGCTTTGCCGTCGCAGGAGACGATCTCCGCCCCCATCCGCGTCAACGGATCGATGACGCGGCGCATGGGTCTGCGCGAGAGGCTTTCGTCTCCCGTAAGCCGCCACGTGCCGCGGTAGGGAGAAAGCAAACCGCACATAAGGCGCATGGTCGTGCCCGAGTTGCCCGCATACAAATCGGCATCGGAAAGTTTCGGGACGCCGCGCACGTGTACACCGTCTTCTTTTATCTCGATTTGCGCGCCCAACTTGCGCATACAATCGATGGTGGAAAGACAGTCCTCGCCCAACAAAGGGCGGGTAATGTGCGCTTCTCCCTTTGCCACCGCATTGTACATCACGGCGCGGTGGGTAATGCTTTTATCGGGCGGACAAACGATGTCGCAGGAGAATTTTCCGATTCTTTCGATTCTTTTAACCGACATAGCAAAGCCCCCCCTCGCGCACAAGCGAATCCACCGTCGCAATATACTTTTGCGTAAATTCGGCGGCACCGCACTTGCAGACGAATATTTTGCCCGCCCCCATGGCGCCGAGCAGAGTGATTTTGCCGTCGGAATTTTTCTTATCGCTCTTTGCCGCCGTGCATACGTCGCGCGCGTCGACGACGGGAAGCGCCGGCAACTCCACGGTTTTCAGCAATTTGCGCAAACTTTCTTCGCACTCCGGCGAAGTGCCTGCCATACGCAGTTCTACCGCAAGTCCCAAAAGCACGTACTCGCCGTGGCTTAAGCGGTGATTGTCGCATTTCTCGAGCGCGTGTCCCACCGTATGTCCCAGGTTGAGAATCATACGTCTGCCCTTCTCGGTGGGGTCCTCGTCGGTAACTTGTTTTTTGAAATTCGCCGCCGCCGTCACTGCCTTTGCGGTGACGATTGCATCGCGTGATACCAGCGCGCGGATATTCTTCTGCACAAAAAGATACAATTCCTCGTCCAAGACAGCCGTCTTGAGAAGCTCGCCCATACCGCAACGCCATTCCCGCGAAGGCAACGTGGAAAGCAATTCGGGGCAAATCACGATATGACTCGGCATTTTGAAACTGCCGAGCATGTTCTTATATCCGTCTAAGTTTACCCCCGTTTTGCCGCCGATGGCACTGTCTACTTGGGAAAGAAGCGTCGTGGGCACGTTTACGAACTCTATACCGCGCATATATATCGACGCGGCAAAACCGGCAAGATCGCCCACTACGCCGCCGCCGAACGCCACTACGACGCTTTTGCGGGTAAGTCCCGCTTGCAGCATAGCGCGGCAGATTTTTTCGGCTTGGGCAAACGTCTTGCTATCCTCGCCCGCAGGCAAAACAAACACGTTTTCTTCGGGCAATATGTCGGCATGCAACCGCGCCACATTCCCGTCGGTCACGGCAAACACCTGTCGCCCGTCGGCGATGCGGCGCACCGTCTTTGCCACGAGATCGGCGGACGGCACAAATACCAACTCGTTGACTGCCTTTGCCGGGATACTGCCCGCTTTGTCCACTATTTCGCACATACTTTTGCCCTTTGCCGCATTTCTTGCACGCGCGCGGCAATCGTATCGAAGTCGTCGCCGCCCGTCACGCACAAAAGCGCATCCGCCACGGCGTACGCCACAACCGCCTCGGCCACCACCCCCGCGGCAGGCACCGCACAGTAATCGCTCCGTTCGGGATGCGCAACCGTAGCTTGTCCTGTGGCGATATCTACGGTTTTGAGCCCTTGCATCAGCGTGGGAATGGGTTTGACGGCCACCGAAATCACGAGATTTTCGCCGTTGCTCATGCCGCCTTCTATTCCGCCCGCGCGGTTGGTATTGCGCACGACGCCGCATTCGGACGGCGCCATTTCGTCATGCACATGCGAGCCGAGCGTATGCGCCACAGCCGTTCCCAATCCGAATTCCACCGCCTTAAAGGCTTGCACGGAGAGAAGATGCCGCGCCAAAATGCCGTCCAGTTTGCGGTCGTAATGCGCGTAGCTTCCCACGCCTGCGGGCAATCCGCTCACGAGAATTTCCACCGCCCCCCCTGCCGTATCGCCCGATCGCATGCATTCGTCGATGACGGCGATCATCTTTTTTTCCGCTTCGGCATCGAGACACCGCACCGGGCTTAAGTCGGATCGGTCGTTGAGTCCCACAGCCGAAAGCGGCCGCGCAGTGCTCTTTTGCCCGCCGATCTCCGTCACATGACTGCCCACGGTAATGCCGAGCGCCGACAAAAGTTGTTTGCAAAAAGCGCCCACACCCACCCGCGCCGCCGTCTCGCGGGCGCTGGCACGCTCGAGTACGGGACGGGCGTTATCGAATCCGTATTTGCGGCACCCCGCATAATCGGCATGTCCGGGGCGCACTGCCGTCAGCTTCTTTTGCGTAATATCTCCGCTGACGGGATGCGTATATGCCTGCCACTTTTCGAAATCGCGGTTGCGGATAAAAAAGGCGATGGGACTGCCGAGCGTGACGGAACCGAAAAGCCCCGCGGTGATTTCCGCGCTGTCGCTTTCGATCTTCATGCGTCCGCCGCGCCCGTAACCGAGTTGGCGACGCTTAAGTTCCGCATCCACGGCGGCACAGTCGATGCGCACCCCCGCCGGAAATCCTTCCAATATGGCCGTGAGTCCCTTGCCGTGGCTCTCTCCTGCCGTCAGATATTTCATTATGCCTCCTGCTCTGCCTTTATGAAAACGTATATCCCGCCGTCGTGAGCGCCGCACGCGCCGCTTGCGCGTCGTGTTGCGTTTCGAATCGGAGTTGCAAAACACCGCCCACGCCTTCACGGGAATCGAGAATGCGGATATCGGCGATATTGACCGAATGGTGCCGCAATAACTGCGTAACGGCGCCAATACTGCCCACTTCGTCGCGCACGTCTACGGTAAGCGACAACGCCGTATTTTGCCGTGTGTCCGCGAGCGCCAAACGCTTTTTTCTCGCCGCATGCAACTGCGCACCGAGTTCGTCGTACCGTTCTTGCCGCAATAATGCGTGCAGCGTAGAAAGTTCCCGCTCGTAGCGTGCAAGCGACGCAAGCACGTTGGCGCGGTTACGTCGCAACACTTCCGTCCAAAAAACGGGATCGCTGCCGGCAATACGCGTGCTGTCTATAAATCCGCTCCCCGCCATTCGGGTGTCGTCGTCCGCCGCCGCCATGAGCGCATAAGCGACCATATGCGGCATATGACTGAAGTTCGCCGCCGCCTCGTCGTGCGCCTCGGGAGACAGCACAAGCGGCTTGGCACGAACGGCGCGGGCAAGCGAAGAAACAAACCGCACGTCTTCTTCGCGACTGTTTTCATACGGTACGACGCAATAGGTCGCGTTTTCGAACAAGTGTTCTTTGGCGGCCTCTATGCCGCTGTGCTCGGTGCCCGCCATGGGATGTCCGCCCACAATGCGCCCCGCCAGTCCTTTCAGAATCCCTTTCACGCTACCCACGTCGGTAATCACGGCGCTCTCGCCCACTGCGTCGTATGCCGCCGTTACCGTCTCACGAAGCACCGAGAGCGGCGTGCACACGATAACCGCCGTCACGCCCGCCACGTCGCACAGCGGACGAAGCTCGTCCACCACCCCGTGCGCAAGCGCATACGCCCGCGTCGGTTCGTCGGTCTCACACCCGATAATACGGTATTTGCGGCGCAGAGAAAGCGCAAGCGAGGCGCCTATCAGCCCCAAGCCCACAATCGCAATGCTTTCTCTGTTGTCCCGATTGGATTTCGTCACTTGTTCCGTCCGTTATATTGCATGTATTCGCGTAGCATTCCCCCGTCCGATATTACCAGCGACCACCGCCACCGCCGCCGAATCCGCCGCCGGAGAAGCCGCCACCGCCGCCGAATCCGCCATGTCTTCCGCCGCTACTCGAAGAGGAGGAAGGCCGAGATATCGTCGCCGCCGAATAGGCACGGTAACTGTTTCTGTACATGGTATTGAAAAGCATGAGATTAAACAACGTGGAAGACCGATAATATCTGGGCGGCTCGAGCGTGAGCCCCGCAAACTTATTCTGCCACTTATCGGAAACGCCCAATACATTGGCATACGGCAGAATGTCGTAGTAATATTGGGGATTCTCTTCCAACAACATCTCGAGTTTATCCTTTTCCGCGGTCTCGAGAAAGTCTTTGAAACCGAGAATATTATTCAGTTCCTCGGTATACGAGCGCGTACGACGGCGCACCGTAGGCGCAAGCAAGCTTCCCATCGTCACAATCGCCACCAAACACAGCCGCGCGGGCAGACCGAGCATACACTCGGGCACTGCCAAAAGCAATAAAAGCGATGCCGCCACCGCGACAAGAACGGCGGCAACCGCCAACAGATACCATAGTGCCGGTCGCAACTTATGCTTTTGATTCAGTGCAAACGACACGAGGAACATCGACAAGCAAGCGGGCAACAAAGCCACCAGCCCGAACAGATAAAAATATCTGCGATAAATACTCATCCCCGCAACCAACACGGCTATTACGGAAAACAGCACCGTAAATAAAAGCGCGCTCCAGGATGCCACGACCGCCTTGTTGTCGTACAGAGAGCGTCTGTATTTGGATGCAATCTGTCTTTGCACGCTCTGCACCGCCGTATAGGTGCGATTGGTAAGATCGGATACCGTCACCGTATCGCCGCTGTCAAACAATTTGTTAAAGAGCGTATATTGATACTTGGGAAGTCCCTTCGGTAAATTGCATGTTTTGTGCAACGTGAAATTTCCGCCCTTCTTTTTTTCGTCCTCTTCGCTGATCTCCAAATATCCTTGCGCGGCAAAATAAAAGATGAGCGACGTAACGTCCGACCCCTGACTAGCACCGTCGATGAGATAGCCCATATCCACCGGATCCATAGGCAAAGTCTCTTTTTCGTCGCCGACGTGCTTGGGCGGATAAAAGTTTACGATGGGCGTCAATGCGGGACTGCGTCCCAATAAAAGCTTAAGAACAACGAGAATCCCTATCAACCCCACGCCGCTCAGAATAATCCACAGCGCCGAAAGATCGGTACGCGTCGCCAGCACGCCTTTCGGCAAAAAATAATACAGCGTGAGCCCCGTATACGCCGATAAAGGTCTCGTCACTTCAAACGTATATTCTTTCGCGCCCGCTTCGGGAACTTGCGAAACGAGGGGTGCGTCCCACGGATTAAAATCACTGCATGCGTCATTGGATGTTCCCAAAGCGCCGTAATAATACTGTGGAACTTCGTTTGTTTCGGCAGGCAACAGTACGTGCACCGTAGCGTGCGCGATTTCGCACGACCACCCATGGCCGATTGCGTTGACCACAATGGCGTCGGGATATACCGCATGCGTCGGCGTGTATAACGTATAGGAGAGCGTAGCGCGGCCGGTGCCGGTACGATAGCTCCCCTCTTTGCCCACCCGAACGCGCACGACTTGGCTCTCGTAACTTACCTTGCAGGTATTGGAAAAGTCCCGGGCATCGCTTAACCGAATATCGCGGACTTTTTCGCCGCTGTTTACGGGAATGTCACGGTAAAAACCTTGACTTGCCGTGTGGAACGTAAAAGTATATGTTTCGGTGATGCGCATACTGCGATCGCCGGCGCTCGCATCGATCGTCACGTCGAGATCTTTCATCGTGTAACCGCTGTCGGCCATCGACATAGCCGTCGGTTCCACCTCGCAAGCGCATCCGCAAAAAAGCACGAGAACCGTAAGTACCGTCGCCAAAAGCCCTATTACGGCAAACTTCTTTTTCATATTTCTCCCACCCCGAAAATACGGGTAAGCGGCCGGAAAAATCTTCCGACCGTCTCACAATCCATCAAAAACTTACTTTTACGTTTTTGCGTTCTTCCTCGCTGTCCAACTCGAAGTACGTGCGCTTACTTAGCTTCATCGTACCTGCCACGAGATTGGACGGGAACGAGCGGATTTTCGTATTGAACGCTTTACATTTCCCGTTATAGAACTTGCGCGCCTGGCTCAGATCGTTCTCAATCGACTGCAACTGATTTTGCAGGGACAAAAACTGTGAACTGGCTTTCAGTTCGGGATAGCTTTCTTTGAGCGAAAAGAGTTGCCGCAACGTACCGCTGAGCGCTTTGTCCGCCGCGATTTTGTCGTTGGGCGTAGCCGCCGACGCCGCCGTGTTGCGGGCGGCAATCACTTTCTCGAGCGTTTCGCCCTCGTGCTTGGTGTACCCTTTGACGGTCTCCACCAAATTGGGAATCAGATCGTACCGCTTTTTCAGATATACGTCTATATCCGACCAGGCTTCGTCACATCCGGCTTCCAGCGCCACCAGCGAATTGCGCATGACAATCATGGCAATCACAATTATAAGCACCACGACAGCCGCGGCGATAATACCCACGATAGCGGGCGTGCCGAGAGCTAACAAAATCATACCGATTACCTCCTGTATATACCCAAATTATACTATACTCCCGCGCAAAACGCAAGCACCCGAAACATACAGTCGCAAAAAACTTTTTGCGCGCCCTTCCGAAACCGACGAAAACCGCACCTTGCATACAAGCTACGGTTTTGCGATAAAGAAAAATGTTACGAGTATACGCGCACAAGGCCACAAAAACGCGGCTATGCGTCTCCGAGAATTGTGTGGATGCCGGTAAAGATTGCATACGCCACTTTCTCCTGATACGCGGAGGTGACCAATAACTTTTCCTCTTCGGGGGTGGAGAGGAAACCGCATTCGACAAGCACTGACGGAAGCGCGGAACATTGGAGAATAAAGTAATCTCCGCTTTGCGCTTTACGCGACGTATTGAGCGTTGCGCCCAACACGCTTTGCATCATTTCGGCTTTTTGCTTTCCGTCCTCGCTGCCCGGCGCATAGAAAACCTGTGCACCCAACTGGTCGTGACGGGGGTACGAATTGCAATGTACCGAAACGACGAGATCGGCATTGGAGTTTTCGATGATGCGCTTGCGCTCCTGCATATCTTTGAGTTTTTTGTTCTTGGTCGTCATGCCGTATAAGCCGTCGGTGGTGGAACGCGTCATGACCACGTCGTATCCTTTGGTCTTGAGAAAATGCTTGAGAGAACGGGCAATGGAGAGATTGATATCGCTTTCTTTGACCGAAGTCGTCACGCCCACCACGCCGCCGTCCGCCCCGCCGTGTCCCGCATCGATCACCACGGTTTTGCCGATTTTCGGTACGGAATAGGCGCTCGTAGCGGTTGTCGTCACGGCAAAGCACAATCCTACCGTGAGCGCCACGACCAGAAGTCCTATGAGAATGTTGCGTCTTTTCATCAAAATAAACATTGCGTCTTATCCTTTCTTTCCGGTGGATTTTTGCGGTTTAAGCGTGGCTGTACAGTTTGACGGTACCGTTGAGGAATCCCATGATATACGGGCGAAGCTCCCGCTTGGAAACCTGCTCGAGACAAGCGATCAAATCGTCGGGCCTCGCCGTAGCAAACGCATAGGTATCCGCATAGCGGGCCAATCCCGCCACAAGCGTTTTCTCTCCCAACATATTGCACAAGCCGTCGTACATCAACTGTCCTTTGACGTACGTCATGTAGGTGTATTCCGTCGACGAGGAGAATTCCTCGATAGCGCGCTCCATAGAGGTATCTTCACAACGCGACAATTCGCAAAAAAGCGTAAATCCTCCCATTGCGTCGGCGATCCGATCCGCATACTTCACACCGTATTCGGGATGGTTCTTGTAAAAAAGCGTCGTAGAGTATTCGGCCAACGCTTCGTCCAACCAAGCGTGACGGATCTGATCGTTGCCCACGATGCCGTACCACCATTGGTGCGCCGTTTCATGTACGATGATTTCGGTAATCATAGCGTCTTGCGCGGCGTCGGAGACGTATACGAGACCGGTGTACTCCATGCCGCCCTGGTTAAAGGCCGTTTGCACTACGCTGTACGTTTTGTACGGATACTGCCCGAAACTTTGCGAGAAGTACGCCAACGCATCGCAAGCCGCTTTGAGGTGCTCTTCCGCCTTTTCGTCGGCGGTATAATAGTAGGTTACCGCCACGCCGCCCACCGACTGCGTACACGTCTCGAACTTTCCGAGCACCGCCGCAAAATCCCGCGCTTTTTCCAGTTTGCATTGCGTCGTAGCCGTTGTCTCTTCCTCGGTGCGCACAGCAGCAGCCGGCATAGCCACCGTATATTCTTTGGGGGCGGTAATCGTCACATTGTAGTCGCACACGGGAAGGCAAAACGGATCGCCGCTGCTGTAATACGGAGAATCCACGAATCCGCCGTCGTATGCGCATTCGATGGGAAACCAATTGCCGAGATTGACGGTACCGTTTTCGTATCCGAACCGATGGCGCATTTGCGGAATTTTAAGCGTATACGCTACCGTAATCTTCGTGCTTTGCGTAGGCAAAATGGATTTGCCGAGCTTTACGGCGAGAATGTCTTGGTCCCGCCCCGTAATCTCGTATTCCCCGCCTTCGACCGACAGGATCTCGATGCCGCCGTAAGAGACGCCGTTCGGATATGCGCTTTCCGTTTCGGCCACTCCCACGGGCGTATATTGCGCTCCGTCGCGATATGCCGCAGGATACAGATGGAACCAGACCTCTCCGAGTTCCACATCGGTGCGGTTGACGTAGTCGACGGCGCAAGTGGCTTGCACCGTCATTTCTTCGGTATTGACGTCGGCCGTAATCACATAAGCGCTGCGTTGCCCGTCGTCGCCTTTTTCTTTACACGCCGTAAAGCAGCACGCAACGCACGCCACTGCCAACAATACGGCAGTCAGTTTACAAAATTTTTTCACTTTCATACTTTTTCTCCGCTTTTTTGTGTCGTTAGAGTATATGTCCGTATTTTGCCAAGTATGCGATAAAGAAAAAACAACGGAGAAATATGCAAAACACTTTATAATATTACCGCGCTGTGTTATACTTGTCGTACCGCAAACAGTAAATATGTACGGGAGTAAAAAAATGAACAATCCATTCGATATAAAAAACGGCGTACTCGAATACTTCTCCGACAAAGAACAACAATGCGTCACCGTACCCGACGGAGTAAAACAGATCGGAGAATGCGCGTTTGTAGCCAACGAAACCGTTACCGAAGTCGTCCTGCCGCAAGGCCTTACCCAAATAGGCAAAAGCGCATTTGCAAGTTGCAAAAACCTCAGAAAGGTTACGTTGCCCGACACGTTGGCATGGATAGACGAAGAAGCTTTCTGTAATTGCACGAGTTTAGGCGATATAGGATTGCCGCCGTCGCTTACGCATATAGGAGAAAGTGCGTTTGCCTACTGCGAATCGCTGACAAAGATCGCAATCCCCGCGAACGTTAAAACAATATGCGAGAGCGCATTTGAAAGTTGCTCTCGGATATCCGAGCTTACTCTGAACGAAGGCATCGAAAAGATAGAACACCACGCCTTTTCCGATTGCGTGAAAATCGCTTCACTGAAGATTCCCTCTACCGTAACGCACATCGAACGCGGCGCATTTTGCGCTTGCAATATAAAAGAACTTACCTTGCACGACGGCATAGAGTTTGTAGGCGCCGACGCGTTTGGAAATTGCGAGCAACTCCGAAGCGTATACATAGGCAAAAGCGTAAGTCATATAGGCGCCGCGGCATTCGGCTATTGTTCTGCCCTAACAAAGATAGAAGTCGCAAAAGACAACAAAGACTATGCGGTAAAAGGCAACTGTCTGATAGAGTTGAAAAATAAGAAATTGTTGCAAGCCGTGCCCGACTTTGAAATTCCCGACGACGGTAGCGTGGCCGTCCTGGCCGACGGCTCGTTCGGCGGCATGAAATCGCTCAAATCTTTCGAAGTCCCCGCCTCTGTCGAAAAAATAGAGGGCTATGCGTTTTCCGACTGCGAAAACCTGCGCAGATTTACCGTACACCGCCGCAACAGACATTACACGGAGCAAAATAATTGCATTATAGAAATCGAATCGGGAACGCTGATAGCCGGCTGTAGTCCGAACGACATTCCGACAGACGGCAGCGTCAAAATCATAGCAAGCGGCGCGTTTACCGCAAACGACGACCTTACCTCGCTGTCCGTTCCCAAAGGCGTAACCGAGCTGAAAGAGTTTGCGTTTTCGATGTTTCCGTCCTTGCGCACCGTCAAACTTCCGGACAGCCTTATTTCGATAGGCAACAGTGCGTTTATGGATTGCGAAAAACTGCAGTCCGTAACTTTGGGCAACGGCATAGAAAAAATCGAAGAGTGGGCTTTTGCCGGTTGCCAAAGCTTAACGGAAATCGAATTCCCCGAAAGTCTGCTCTTTATAGGCGAGAATGCGTTTCACCGCGTGCCGCTTACGCTTGCCAAATTCCGCGCCCCCAAATATTGGTTTTCCCAAGACAGTTACCGTCCCGCCGACTCTTCCAAACCCGCAAAACTGAAAAATCCCAAAAAGGCCGCCGCCTTAATTTCCGAAATAAATTCCACGTGCACATTCCGGCGTCGTCCCAAATGACAGCACCTACATTTACAAAAAAAAGAGCAAGCTCGTAAAAGTTTGCTCTTTTTTAATGTAACTCTGCCGGTGCCATTGGCACGATTTCGGATAAAATCCTCCACTTCGGTGGGATGACGCTTGTAACCGCGCGCCAAGGCGGCGGAAACGGCGTGAAGAAACATAACAGCCGGCGGGCACGCAAGGAGCCGCGTCAAGCGTAGGATACGCGCCCGTATATGCCGCCGTTAATTCGTCAGTTTATCGTTATATACGAGACCTTCTTTGATCCGCGCTCTGCCTTTGATAATGGGACGCCCCGGATGCGTACGGTTTTCGATGGCCAGCGCTTCGGTGGAATAGCTGGACAGGTAATCGTCCTCAAATACAAGCACTATTTTGTACGGATCGGTTACGTAGGAAGCGAAGGAAAGCGCCGTACCGTTGTCTTTCTTATTGAAGTCCACTATCTTAACGCCTTTGCGGTAACGCGCCATTACGTCGATCTGCGACACCAACACACGCTTGGAGTAACCGCGGTCGGATACCAATACGACTTCGCCGTCGCCGTTGACCTGCCCGATGAAAAGGCACTCGTCGCCGTCGGAAAGCTGAATTCCCTTTACGCCGGCGGCGATTCTGCCCTGCACGGGAATGTCGCTCATATCGGCGTTGAGACACATGCCCGCACGCGTTACGAACATCAATGTACAACTGTGCTTTTCGTGCTCGATCGCAATGACTTCGTCTCCCTCTTTGAGCTTTATAGCCGCAAACGTACTCTTGACGACGCCGTACTCTTTCCACTCGCTACGCTTGATCATGCCGGTACGGGTATAGAACAAAAGATTGCCTTTCGGCAGGTTCTCTCCCACCGTCTGCATAAATACAATCCGTTCGCCGGCAAGGCTTTCGGGCACGACGCGCTTGAGCGGCGTACCTTTTTCCCGCCATCTTCCGTCGGGAATGGCGTCGGCATCGAGTTTGTAACAGTTGCCGAGATTGGTAAAACAGTACACCCGTTCCAAACTGGTCGCCTTGACAATGGACGAACAAATCTCGTTGCGCGAAGAATTTTCCGTGAAATCCTTGGTCGCCATGGTGAAGTTCTTGACCAGCATGCGTTTGATATTGCCCAATGCGTTGACAGCCACCACATAATTTTCCACCGGCTTTTCGTCGTCGTCGCTGGGAACGTTGTAGTCGTCAAGCGTCTTCAATATCTCCGTTTTGCGGTTCTCTTTATACTGCTTGCGGATCTGCATCAGCTCGCTTTTTACCAAATCCATCTGAAGCTTTTTGCTGGCCACGATAGCCGTAAGGCGGGCAATCAACGCACGCACGTCGGCCAATTCTTTTTCCAGCTTATATACTTCGAGATGCGTAAGGCGCGCCAAACGCAAATCGAGAATCGCCTGCGCCTGCCGTTCCGAAAGATCGAACCGCTTGCGCAGATTGTCGCGCGCTTCGCCGGTAGACCCCGAAGCTTTGATGATTTTCACCACTTCGTCGATATTGCGCACGGCGATCACGAGACCTTCAAGAATGTGTTCCCGCTCCTTTGCGGCGTCAAGCTCAAAACGGGTACGACGCAGAATGACGTCGCGCTGATAATTCACATAATATGCGATGATATCCAATAAGCCCATCAGTTGCGGCTTACCGTCGGCGATCGCCACCATATTGTAAGCAAACGTCGTAGACAGATTGGTGTATTTGAACAGTGCGTCGATAATCGGCTTGGGATCGCAATCGCGCTTGATCTTGATGACGGCGCGCATACCGCCGCGGTCGCTTTCGTCGGTAATATCGCTGATTCCCGTAAGCACGCCTTTCTTCTCTTCGCGTTTATCGATGATGGTTTGTAACAATTGCGCCTTATTTACGCCGTAAGGGATTTCGTCGATGACGATAAGCTTGCGGTCGTTATCTCCGTTTTCGATGTGCACTTTGGCGCGCATAATTACTTTGCCCTTGCCTGTTTCGTACGCCTTCACCAGCTCTTCGCCGGCAATCACGTAGCCGCCCGTCGGAAAATCGGGACCCTTGACGATTTTCATCATCTCGGAAAGCTTGATGTGCGGATTATCGATATACGCAATGACGCCGTCGATACTTTCCATCAGATTGTGCGGCGGAATGTTTGTGGAAAGCCCCACGGCAATACCGTTGGCGCCGTTGACCAGAAGATTGGGGAATCTTCCGGGAAGCATGTCCGGCTCCATGAGCGTATCGTCAAAGTTGCAACTCCACTTGACGGTATTTTTGTCCAAATCACGCAACAACTCGAGCGCCAACGGGCTGAGTCGCGCCTCGGTATAACGCATAGCCGCAGGACTGTCGCCGTCTATAGAGCCGAAGTTGCCGTGTCCGTCGATAAGGCAAGCGCCCATCGCAAAGGACTGCGCCATACGCACCATGGCGCCGTAGATGGAACTGTCGCCGTGCGGATGGAATTTACCCATACAATCGCCGACGATACGCGCCGACTTACGGTAAGGTTTGTCGGGGGTGTTCCCCAACTCCGACATGCTGTATAAAATTCTTCGTTGTACCGGCTTTAGGCCGTCTTCCACACGCGGAAGCGCACGATCGAGTATGACGTATTCGGAATACGGCATCATGGATTCGTGCATTACGTCTTCCATGTTTTTTACGATGATGGAAGGCATCTTTTGTTGTTCTGCCATATTCCCTCCTATTTAACCTCTTGCGCCTTGAAACTGTCTTCTTTATTGAAATTTGCGTTCTCGATGATATACTGACGACGCACATCGATGGCGTCGCCCATAAGCGTGGAAACCAACATTTCGGCCGTCGCCGCATCTTCGATGGTGACCTGCACCAGCGTGCGCTTGGAAGGGTCCATCGTCGTCTCCCAAAGCTGATCGGCGCTCATTTCGCCGAGACCTTTGTAGCGTTGGATATTGGAGCCTTTGCCGAAGCGTTTGCGCGCCGCCTCCAATGCCGCGTCATCGTATACATACTCCACGTCGTCCCGTTTGGCAATACGGTACAGCGGCGGAAGTCCGATATACACGTGTCCTTCGTTGATGAGATCTTTCATATAGCGGAAAAAGAACGTAAGCAGAATCGCGCGAATGTGCGCACCGTCTTGGTCGGCATCAGAAAGAATGATCACCTTATGATAATTGAGGTTCTCCACATTGAAATCCTCGCCGATACCGCTTCCCAGCGCCGATATGATCGTGCGGATCTCCTCGTTGGCCAAAACCTGGTCGATACGCTTTTTTTCGGCGTTGAGCGGTTTACCGCGAAGCGGCAGGATTGCCTGGAAGGAACGATTCCGCGCTTGTTTGGCGGTGCCGCCGGCGCTGTCGCCCTCGACGATGAAGAGTTCGTTGTTTTCCGGTTTCTTGCCCGTGCAGTTGCTGAGCTTGCCTACGAGATTGAAGTTATTGTCCAGGCTGTTTTTGGCGCGGGTGATTTCTTTTTCTTTGCGCGCCGCCTCCCGCACCTTGGCGGCAAGTTGCGCCTTTTTGAGAATGATATCCACGAGATACTTGTTCTCGTCTTTATCGAAATACTCCGTCAGCGTCTGGTTCACCAAAAAATCGATGGCCAACCGCGCTTCGGGGTTGCCCAGTTTGGTCTTGGTCTGTCCCTCGAACTGCACGTTCTGCATTTTGATAGACAAAACCGCCGTAAGACCCTCGCGGTAGTCGTCCCCCAAAAGATTGGCGTCTTTGTCTTTGAGTACGCCCGTCTTGCGCGCCAGATCGTTCATGACCTTGGTCAACGCCGCCTTAAAACCGGTTTCGTGCGTACCGCCCTCGGTAGTGGGAATATTGTTTACATACGAAAAGATATTCTCGGTATACGCATCGGTATATTGGAAGGAAAGCTCCATATCGATATTGTCTTTGGTTCCCGTCAAAAAGATAGGCTCTTCAAATGCGGCGGCTTTCGTCTCGTTGAGGTATTTGACAAAGTCGTTGAGTCCGCCTTCGTAGCAGTACTCGCGCTTAAGATACCCGTTGCCCATTTGTACACGCTCGTCTATGAGAATAATGCGCGCTCCTTTATTGAGAAACGCAAGTTCTTTTAAGCGACGCGAAATGGTCTCGATGGAAAAATTCGTAGTTTCGAAAATGCGCTTATCCGGCAAAAAGCGGATAAACGAGCCGCGCTTTTCGGTTGAGAGTCCCGTATCGAACAGATGGTATTTGGGTACGCCCCCTTTCACCTCGCCGTTCACTTCTTTAGACTCGAACTCCATGCGATACGTCTTTCCGTTTTTGTACACCTCGACCGTCAGCCACTCGCTGAGCGCATTGGTTACCGAAGCGCCCACGCCGTGCAAACCGCCGCTGTGCGCATAGTTCTCGTTATCGAACTTGCCGCCCGCATGCAATTGGGTGAAAACCACTTCCACGCCCGAAACGCCGAGCGTGGGATGAACGTCTACCGGAATACCGCGACCGTTATCCTCCACGCTCGCACTTCCGTCATTGTAAATCGTAACGGTAATCGTATCTCCGAATCCGTTTGCCACCTCGTCGATGGAATTATCGACGATTTCCCACAAGATATGATGCAGACCTTTGACGCCCGTCGTGCCTATATACATACCGGGACGAAGCCGAACCGCATCAAGTCCTTCAAGCACACGGATATCGCCTGCGCTGTAATCGTGCATTCTTTTCCTCCTAAGCTATGCCGTGTAATTTTGCTTTGGCAAATATTGGCAGACTCACCTTTCCTCGCGCGAATAGATTTCCGCACCGCCACAGTGGCAACAAAAAGGCGAAGCCTACTTTGATATTGTACCATATACGCTTCGCCTTTTCAAGTATTTTGAATAAATATTTATACACGAATTTCAGGTTTTTTTCGTCTCAACTTGCGACAGTCAATACTTTGTGAATATTTATTTAATATGATGAATATTTATGCATAATCATACACCATACGCACACCACAATCCGCCCGCACTGATTTTACGGCGGGTTACTTATCGGAAAATTCTTGCGTCAGATCCGCGACGACTTCGCTTGCGGCAATAAGCCCCGCAACACTCGGCACAAAAGCGATGCTGCCGGGCGTTGCGCGACGGGGACCATCCGAGTCCGCACCTTCCGATACGGATATCGGTTCTTCCCGGGAGTAAACCACTTTGAGATGTTCTATTCCCCTTTTACGCAATTCCCTGCGCATCACACGCGCAAGCGGACACACGCGCGTATCGGCAATATCCGCTACCGTAAAAGCCGTGGGATCGAGTTTGTTGCCGGCGCCCATTGCGCTGATTACCGGCACGCCCGCCGCGATACACTGCTCGATAATGGATAGCTTGCCCGCCACCGTGTCGATGGCATCCACCACGTAATCATAACCAGTAAAGTCGAATTCCGCCGCCGTTTCGGGCAAGTAAAACACGGGAAACGTCCGCACGCGGCAAACGGGATTGATCTCTCCGATTCTTTCCGCCGCCACCTCTACTTTTAACCGACCTATATGAGACTGCAAAGCCAAAATCTGCCGATTGATATTGGTGATATGCACTTTGTCGGCATCGATAAGGTCGAGCGCTCCCACGCCGCTGCGTGCAAGCGCTTCCACCGCATAGCCGCCCACGCCGCCGATTCCGAATACCGCCACCCGCGCCCGCGCAAGCCGCCGCATGGCCGCCTCGCCGAGAAGCATTTGCGTCCTGTGAAACCGCTCGTCCATTGTACTACCGCCCATACCGAAAAACTCCGATGCCATTACGCCAATCTATTGTTGTTCTCTCTAC
>CAMUPJ010000024.1 GCA_947090725.1 uncultured Clostridia bacterium | reverse complement strand
CAATCCCAATAATCTGTCTACGGGATTCTATCTCGATGCACAGCACAAAACACCCGTTCCGTCGGCATATCTGCTTCGTAAAAACAGCGACCCCATCTACATGGGATTTGTCAATTATACCGAAGTGCAGGGAACGACGGTTTACTTTACGGCGGGCGAAGATCGTTACGAACTCACGTTGGGTGTAAACGGTTCGGTGTCGCGTGCGCGGTTTACGCAAGGCGCGCATGTGGAAACGACTACGTTCGTATTGTATGAAGACGGTCGGATTCTTCTGTTGTCGGCGCCTACCGCGCTTTCTTCGGGCGTTGCTTGGCTGGAGGAAGAAGACGGGGTTTTGGTGCTTGCCGGCGTCCGTTCGCAAGGAAATTCCGTTGTGCGTGAAACGCACCGCGCGTACCTTTTCAACGAGTATATCGGTACTTGGTACAGCGGAAACAAGGCATATACTTTCGATTTCGACAGAACGGGAAAAATCACCGACGGCACCGACGTAACCGAGTTTACCTACGAAGAAACCGATCACGGCGTTACGCTTACCGTGGGCGATCAAGTGTATGCGCTCACTCTGTCCGGTAACAAAGAGCAACTGACGGGAAGCATCACGCTTTCCAAAGAAGATAATTTCCGCGGGAAATACGAGAGCGATATGTACACCTGGCTTACGGCGGAATTCGACGGCCGCGGTACCGGATACTCGGTAGCAAACGGAAAAGCCACTACGACCGACGGGAAAGTATACGGATTCGATGAAAACGGATTTCTGTATCTCGAGAACGGCAACGATCGGATTACGTTCGGTTTGGCGGGCGGCATGGAAGGCATCTGGTACGATGCGGTTTCCGGATATTCCCTGATTCTTTCGGGCATAAGTTCCGAAGGTTACGGGTATGCGCTCGACAGTTTGGGAAATATCTTCATGTATGCGGAACATAACGGTCGGCTGATTTTCTCTGTGGGCGCAACCGATTATGCGTCGGCTATTGTGCACGCTAACAGCGACCGTTTGCAGACCACGCTTTCGTATACCATGCGGGATAAAACCGTAACTTTGGTGTTGGATGACGATTTCCGCGGCATCTGGTATGCGGAAGATGCGGACGCGCTCCGTTTTACGTTCGGCTTCGGCGAAGTACAAGTGGGAACGGGCGCTTCCGCACAAACGGTAAACTATACGTACAACAGCGCCGAGCGCGTTACGTTCAGCGTGGGGAGTACCACGTATACGGCCGTATACGTAAACGATAACGAAATTACCGTAAACGGCGTATCGTATAAGCGTCGCGATCTCTTTGCAGCGTACGCGATAATGAATGCGGACGGCAGTCGCGAATTGCAGTTCAACGGCTTGGGCGAAATCGATATGGGCGTAGTGACGGTGTACACGGCGGCCAATCCGCGCGGCGGCGAGTTGGAGTATTCGGTGAGCGAAGACGGCCTTACGGCTACGGTGTACAATGCGAACGGATCGGTATGGCTGACGGTCACGTACGATACCGAGACGAAACTGTATACCGTACAGGAAGGGACGCGGTCGGAAGAGTACGGTGTGAGCAATGTGTATACCGGAGAATGGTCGGTACAAGGCTCAATGGATAAATTCTCCGTCGGCGTGCTCAACGAAGATTTTTCGGGTTCTGCCGTGTGGACGTACGTCTCGGATTCCGGCACTACGCGCAAAGTGAATCTCAACGTCCGCTACGACGAAGAGGACGCCGCTTTGGTGCTTTATACTTCCGATCAGGAATGGTACAGAATGTACAGCGATGCGCAGGACGGTATGATTTTGTCGGGGGACGACGGCGAAATGGCAATGGCACATACCGATGAAGTGGCGGGATATTGGAGAGCCGTACAGGGTACGGCGATGATGTATTTCGACGGTTCCGGTTTTTACGGAGAATACGGCGTATGTCTTTACAGCTCTATGAGCGGGGTGCAGAGGCTGTACTACGGAATTTCTTACGAACTGTCCGACAACGGTATTGCCGCGCTCTTTATGGCTTCCGGCGGGTCGCTCAATCTCTACAGCTTTTTCGAGTTGGTGCCTGCGGCGGACTATGCGGCGGCACAGGAAATCTATGCGCAGTTCAAGCCCGACGTATTCCGCAGCGACGACAACAGTATGTATCTTTTCGTTATCGGGGTGTATGCCGACGATCTGACGGCGCTTACGTTTGACGACGGCAGAGGTAATACCTATAGCTTTGAGGGAAGTCGGTTGAGTCTCGATGCGACTATGGGGATTGCGGGATTTAACTATGTGACGATCGGCGGTTCGGTTCGCGGTACGTTCGCGTATGAAATCACCGCGCAAAACGGCAATACCTATACGCTTGCGTTGTATAGCTCGGCGAAGTTTGGGCGTGGCGATTATACGCCCGCGTATACGGCGGAAGTCACGGTAAACGAAGACGGTATTGTGTCGGTAGTGCTTACGGAATTCGACGAGGACGTGATCTTTGCGGACTTATACGCATAGTCGAAACGAGCGGACAAATAAGAAAACGGGTATACGGGAATGAAGAAAAAACAGGTATTTTTGATTGTACTGTTGGGTCTGGCGGCCGCGGCGTTTTTGGCGGCATGTTCGGGCGGTATGACGCGGGCAGACCTCGAAAAGAAGTACGGCGACTGGATAGAAGTCACGTACGATATAGGTGAGGGGACTTGGCGCGGCAGAGACAACGTGGACGTTTCGTATCGGTATGCGCCCAAAGAAGGCGGCGTGTATGTGATGGAGCCGGGCAAAGGCGAGTTGGCCGATTCCGCCGATCCGCGCCGCACCGGATATTTTCTGGAAGGTTGGTACGCCGATGCCGATTTTACCGATCGGTGGGATTTCGCTACCGATAAGACTACGACCGATTGCACGATTTATGCCCGTTGGCTTCCCAATTTCCGCTTTACGTTCTATTACGTAGAGGACGGACGGGAGATAGAGATTTCCAGCAGGGAAGTGGGCGAGGGAGAAACGTTGCCCCGAACGGCGACGCCCACGCGCAGCGGCTATACGTTCCTCGAGCAGTGCTACAGCGATCCCGAATTGAAAACGCCTTGGGATTATTCCACGCCGCATATCGGCAAAGTAGTGAACGGGGTACAGACCGATCTCGAGATGCGCGTGTATACCGATTGGATCGAAGGCGAATACAAATTGGTGCGCAACGGCGACGATCTGTTGAGTATGACCTCGGGAAATATTTATCTGATGGACAACATCGATTTTGCGGAAACATTGGAAGGCAGCGACGTGCGTCGGTATACCTGGATAGGCGATACGTTCGGATTTTCGGGAATTTTCCGCGGGAACGGACACACGATCAAAAATATCGAATTGGCGTTTCCCACGATGGTCACGGGACGCGCTACCGAATACGGTTTGTTCGGATCGCTGAAAAGCGGCGCGCAACTGATCGACGTAACGTTCGAGAATGTGAAGATTACGGTAAACGATACGGCGGGCTGGCGTCGTTCGCTCGGGCTTTTGGCGGGTATCGTCGAAGAGGGCGTTACGTTCCGAAACGTAGCGGTATCGGGCGAATTGATACTGGAGAAGCTGTACGAAGACCCCGAATACTATCAGCTCGGATTGATTGCGGGCGAGTTGGACAGCGACACTACGGGGCTGGATTGTACCGGTATTCGCCTTGTGACCGATAATCTTACCACGCATACGGCTCGTTTGGAAGCCGATAAAAACACGATAACGCTTACTCGCAAATAACGAAACGGGCGGAAAAGTAAAACAGTACGGCAAAACACTTGAAAAAAAAGCGCAAATAGGATATACTTATAAAATAACACTATGTAATTCGGCGAACAGGAGGTTTGCAATATGAAAAGAAAACTGACGGTTCTTTTATGTGCGGTCATGGCAATGTGCCTTGCTTTCGGCAGTATGACCGGTTGTACCAAAAAGAAAATCAGCAACGAAAAGACGGCGTTTGTCGTGATGAGCGAAGAGATGGACGGCGTGTTCAATCCGTTCTTCTATACGTCGGGACCCGACGGCGAAGTGGTGAGCATGACCCAGCTCGGTATGTTGTCTGCCGACGACAACGGTAATATTGTGGCGGGAAACGACGAGCCTACGGTTGTGCTGGATTACGCGAGCTCGTATCGGGCGGGCGTGGGCCCCTTGGAAGACGGCGTGCCGGTAGGCGAAACCACATATACGTTCGTGCTTAAGAACGGCCTCAAGTTTTCCGACGGCGTTCCGCTCAGTATCCGTGACGTGCTCTTTAATCTGTACGTATATCTCGATCCCGTCTATACCGGTTCGAGTACCATATATTCTACGGATATCAAGGGATTGAGTAAATACCGCACGCAATCCACGAATTCCGATGCCGATTCGGCGTTGGAACAGTCGGCCGCAACGGAGGCAACCAAGCGCAGAACCAATCTGATCAATGCGGTCAACGGGATATTGACTAAAGCGTCGCAAGACCTTTCCATTAACGTGACCGAAGCGTACGTACTCGAGCAGCTCGAGAAAGAGTACGGCACAACGAATCCGCAATATATCACCGACTTTAAGACGGTACAGAAATTATTTGCGGAAGAACTTGAAGAAGATTACCGCAATGCCGAAGGCGCCTACAAAGAAGCGCCGTACAACTTTACCGACGTGGAAGGCTTCATGTATTCCGAGCAGAGAATCACGTGGGACAAAAAGACCAATTCGGTAAAAGAATATCTTTACGACCGTGACGCCATCAAAACGAAAGAAGCGGCGATCGAGTATGTTTATACCACCAATATGCCTAAAGAGTTTGCCAACATAGCGACTTATTGGGGATCGGCCGTGAAACTGATGGAGCAGTTTACCGCCGAAGCGAAAGAGAAACTTTTGCAAGGAGACGGCGGAAGCGATTTGATGTATCCCAATATCGAGGGAATCGTTGCGCTGGACGGCGCCAAAGCCGATCAGACGAAAGTTACGGTGAACGGCACCGATTACGCCGTAGCTACGCTTCCTTCGGGGCACAACGAGGACGGTACGTATAGCAATTGGGGCGATTTCAATTCCGATTGGTCGGTCAAAGACAGCAGCAAATATCAGGTATTGCAGATCACCATCAACGGTATCGACCCCAAAGCCATTTGGAACTTTGCGTTCTCGGTAGCGCCGCTACATTACTATTCGGACGATGCGCACACCAAGGCGTTCTCCATCGAAGACAATCGGTTCGGCGTGCAGTATGCGTCGATGAATTTCATGGACAATACCATTAACCACGTGAGCAAAGTGGGCGTGCCGGTGGGAGCCGGTCCTTATAAGGCGACCGACCGCAATAACGCCGCAAAACCTTCTTCGGACGGATTCTTCAACAATAATATCGTGTACTTTACGCGTAACGACGATTTCCTTTTGGGCGCGCCGAAAATCAAATTGATCCGCTATCAGGTGATCAACCAGGCGCAAAGCATCAATGCCGTCAAGTCGGGAACCGTCCACTATGCAACGCCGCAGGCGACTACCGCCAATATGGCCGAGATCGAGAGATCGGCAAAGACCGTGACGGCGCTCAGCAATACGCAGAACGGCTACGGTTATATCGGCATCAATGCGGGTAAGATTCCCAATGTCAATTTGCGCAAAGCCATTATGAGCGCATGCGATATTTCGCTTACCACCGATTATTACGGCGAGTATGCGGAGTTGTTGTATTGGCCGATGAGCAAAGAAAGTTGGGCGTATCCCCGTACCGGCAACACCTATTATGACGTGCCCGCTTATCCGTACGGAAAAGACGGCGATAAGAGCGACGCGGCGGTGCAGTCTGTGGTGCGCGATTACATGGCCAAAGCAGGCATTCAGACGCAACCGACCGGCGGAACGACTACTAACGGGCTTACCCAGTATGAAATCACAACCAAAATCGGTTCGCAGACGGTAGACCTCAACTATACGTTTACCATTGCGGGCGCAAACCTTACCGAACACCCCACGTACAGCACGTTCCGCAAAGCGCAGGAAATTCTCAATTCGTGCGGTTGGAACGTAAAAGTGGACCCCGATAACTATGCGCTCAGCAAATTGGCTTCCGGTTCGCTTACCGTATGGGCAGCCGCCTGGAGTTCTACCATCGATCCCGATATGTATCAGGTGTATCACCGCAACAGCACGGCGACCAGTACCTATTCGTGGGGCTACCGCGAGATGAAAAACGGCGCTTCTTCGGGTAAGGTTTCCGTACCTATTTCCACGCTTGTTACCGATTATGCTACGGTGCAACAGCTCAGCACGATCATCGAAGATGCACGCAAAGTGGATGCGAAGGAATTGCGTACGCCGTTGTACAGAGACGCGCTCCAGAAAGTAATGGACCTTGCGGTGGAGTTGCCCACGTATCAGCGCAAAAACATCTATCTGTACAACAATAAATTTGTAGACGGAGATTCGCTCAATCACAGCAAGAGTTCGTATACCAATCCGCTGAGCCGTATTTGGGAAGTCAGTCTTAACGAAAACTAATTCTAACGTAGGATAAGCGTATTACATGTTTAAGTATATCGTCAAAAGAATACTGCTCGCCATTCTGATCCTGCTGGGAGTTTCGCTGATCATCTATACGCTCGTGCGCTTGATGCCTACCGACTACGTGGACGGAAAGTTCCAGTCGCAGGTATCGCAGGGTACGATCACCGTGGAGCAATTACAGGAAATCAAAGCATTGTACGGATTGAGCGACAACAGCTTCTGGGGAATCATCAAGGGGTATTTCCAGTGGCTCGGCAATTTGTGCCGCGGGCGGTTGGGTACGAGTTTCAAGTACCGCCAGCCTGTCGCCCAAGTGATTTCGCAGAATATGTGGACGTCGTTTCTGATTGCGTTCGTCGCTATTATTTTCGAATTCCTGATTGCGATTCCGCTGGGCGTTACGGCCGCGACGCACCAATACGGTACGCGCGATTACGTCGTCACCGTCCTGACCATGATCGGTATCAGCTTACCGTCCTTCTTCTTTGCCGCAATGCTTATCAAGATTTTTGCGGTGGACTTGGGGTGGTTCCCCATACAGGGTATGGCCGACGCCTCCAATACCGGCGGCGGGGGACTCACGTATTTCTTTGACAATATATATCACTTGATTTTACCTATCGTGACATTGGTGGTTATCAATATCGGTTCGCTGATGCGTTATACACGCACCAATACGCTGGAGGTACTCAACGCCGATTACATACGTACGGCGCGTGCCAAAGGCCTTAAAGAAAGCAAGGTTATCTACAAGCATGCTTTCCGCAACACGATGATTCCGCTTGTGACGCTATTGGCGGGTATTTTGCCCACGTTGTTCTCCGGCGCGATGATTGTCGAGCAGGTATTCTCTCTGCCCGGCATAGGAAATCTTGCGTATCAGGCGATGATGGAGGGGGATATCCCGTTTGTAATGGGATATAATATGTTCTTGGCGGTACTCAGCGTACTCGGTACGCTTTTGTCCGATATCATGTACGTCGTGGTCGATCCACGCGTCAAATTGGCATAGGGGAGGAAGAGAAGATGAACGAAGAAGAAAAGTTCGATTCGCAAAATTCCCTCGAGCCGAATACGAGCGTGGAAAGCGGACTCGACAAGGCGCAAACGGCACTCTTGGTAGAAGACAGAGCCGCCGACTTGGTCGCAACCGATACGGTGCCGACGGAAGAATCGGTGCCGCTCGACGCCAACGCCAAAACGCTGTCGCCCGGTATGCTTGTGCTCAAGCGGTTTTTCCGCAGTAAGCTGAGTATTGTGGGATTGACCATGATTATTTTGTTGTTCCTGTTCTCTTTCTTGGGCCCGGTCATTTTCAACAATTGGGGCGAGATTCAGCGGGACGAGAGCGGCAAAGAAGAAATCGTGACCAGTGTAATCACCGTCACCAATCCCGACGGAACCGAAAGCGAAGTCGTACAGGTAACCGTGACGCAGTTGAAGATCAATTCGCTGGCGCCTCCGTCGCTCAAGCATTGGCTGGGAACGGACAAAGAGGGACAAGACGTATTTACGCGCTGTATGTACGGCGGGCGAATATCCCTGCTCATATCGCTCATCGTTGTCTTTTTGGAGACCATTTTGGGCGTTATACTGGGCGGACTGGCGGGCTACTTCGGTAAGTGGGTCGATCAGGTCATTATGCGTATCGTGGACATTTTCAGTTGCGTGCCGACGTTCCCGTTGCTACTGCTGGCAGGATCGCTCATCGATTCGCTGGGCGTGGACGGCAGTATGCGAATATATTATCTGATGGCGATTCTCACGTTGCTCGGTTGGGCGGGCACGGCGCGTATCGTGCGCGGACAGATATTGTATTTGCGAGAGCAGGAGTACATGACGGCCGCCGAGGCGATGGGATTGGGAACTTGGCGTAAGATTTTCCGACATCTGATTCCCAACGTAATGCCGCAGCTCATCGTATCGATGACGCTGGGACTGGGCAGTACGATTCTGTACGAAGCAAGTCTGAGCTATCTCAATTTAGGCGTCAAGGCGCCGTATGCGGCTTGGGGCACTATGATCAATATTATTACGACCGATGTGAGCGTTTTGCAGAACAACGTATGGGTGTGGGCGCCTCCCGGTATCCTTATTATTTTGGCGGTACTGGCGTTCAACTTTATCGGCGACGGTCTTCGAGACGCGCTCGACCCCAGAATGAAAAGGTAATCGAGAGTTATGACAGAAAAAGAAGAAACGAAAACCTACGGGGAAGAAAGCGCCGCGCAAGAAGCCGTACCGCAAAATGCGCCTGCGACCGAACCGAACGATTCTCTGAAAAAAGAGAGCGTCGGGGCGCGTATCAAGCATTGGTACAACCGCAAGTTCCGCAATAAGCATTACATTTCCCGCAAAGAGAGCAAGCGCATTTCCAAAGAGAATATGCGTACCATGAAGCGTTTCGAAAAGAACAAGAAACGCCGTACCGATCCGAGCGAATATCTTACCGAGATGCGCGACGATCGCAACATTGTGGAGTTCGATAATCTCCATACGTATTTCTATACCGATGCCGGCGTGGTAAAAGCCGTCAACGGAATTTCTTTCGATATTCCGCAGTCGAGCATCGTGGGCGTGGTGGGCGAGTCGGGTTGCGGCAAGAGCGTCACGTCGCTTTCTACCATGCAACTCGTACAGGCGCCGCAAGGGCAGATTGCCGCCGGTTCCATTCGCTTCAAGGCCTACGATTATAAGCTCGGCCCCGATAAACAACCGATTCCCGTATGGGAGTATGAAACCGACGAAGCAGGCAATTTCGTATTGGACGAAAAGGGGAATAAAGTCGTCCGTATGCGCCCCAAACTCGACAAAAAAGGGATTCCCGAAGTGGACCGCAGCGGCGACGTGATCCTCGAGCCGGTGCAAGCGACAGGCAGCGGCGGACTTCCTCTGTTCGAGATGGAAGAGAAAGTTTACGATATCGCCAAAATGCCTACGCGGGCGATGAACAAAATCCGCGGCCGACAGATTTCCATGATCTTTCAAGAGCCGATGACCAGTCTCAATCCCGTGCTGACCATCGGGAATCAGTTGGACGAAGTGAGTCTTTTGCATCTTCCCGGCGCCACCAAAAAAATCGCCAAGGCAAAGAGTATGGAAATGCTCAATCTGGTGGGCATCGCCATGCCGGAGCGGGTGTATAAAAGTTATCCGCACGAGTTGTCGGGCGGTATGCGTCAGCGCGTGATGATCGCCATGGCGCTGGCTTGCAATCCCCGACTGATTATTGCCGATGAGCCGACTACCGCGCTGGACGTGACCATTCAGGCGCAGGTGCTCGATCTCTTGCGCGACATCAAGAAAAAAATCGACGGCAGTATCATGCTCATCACGCACGATTTGGGCGTGATTGCCGAGATGGCCGACTATGTGGTCGTAATGTATGCCGGCCGAATCGTGGAGATGGGTACGGCGGAAGAAATTTTCGATCGGCCGTTGCATCCGTATACCGTTGGATTGCAGAAGAGCAAACCGAGCATGAAGTCGGAAAGCGACCGCCTGTTCAATATACCGGGTAACGTACCCAATCCTATCAATATGCCCGAGCACTGCTACTTCAAGGAGCGTTGCTCGCGTGCCTGCACCGCTTGTTCGGGGGTTTTCCCCGAGATGATCAGCGTCAGTCCCACGCACAAGGTGGCATGTTATCTGTACGCAAAGGAGGGTTTGACCGGTGACGAAGAATGACACGACGGCCAAGACCAACGCCGTAAGCGGTGTGAAGCCTGCCGTAATGCCCGGATTCCGTTTGAACCGAAGCTTTCGGGCCAAGCTGGCGCAGACCGACGAACAATCCAAAAAGTGGTATAGCGCGATCAAAAACGAATTGCTTTCGTATGAGGGAATCGAAAACGTTCCCGCGTGGGGACGCGACAGTTTTCGGTTGCATCGTACAACCGTAGCGCGCATTACGTTCCGCACAAAAGCGCTTTGCATTTTTTTGTCGGTGCCTGCCGAAAAGTATGCGGACGCTCCCGTTGCCGTCGAAGATATTTCGGCGCTGAAGTCGGCGGGGAAGATGACGTGTCGTCTTCGCATAGCGGATGCGGATTGTGCCGCGTATGCTTTGCGATTGATTGCATTTGCCATGGAATTCTCGGGGATTGCCAAAGGCGCGGAACACGCGGAAGATTTCGTTGTTCCGTATGAAGAAGACGAAGCGCTGATCGAAAAAGAGCTGATTAAATTACGCCTCGTGAAGCCACGCGCGTCTGTTGCATCCGTGGAAAAACCCGAAGCAATATCCGTAAAAGAAGCGGCGGCAACGCAATCCGCCGAAAAGAAAAAGGAAAAGGTCGCACCCAAAAAGGCAGTCGATGCGACGCGGAACAAAGCGAAGCGCGAAAAAGCCGCTTTTGCGCAAAACGAGAAAGCGACAACCGATGCGGCGCCGCAAGAAGAAACCGCGGGAACTCCGTTAGCAGAGCAGACCGAGGTTGCGGCAACCACCGAGTCTGCGCCCCGGCCGGAAGAAGCAGTGGAAGAAACGGTAGCGATGCCGTCCGAAGAGGAAGAAAAAGCTGCGGAAGAAGTTGCGCCTGCGCCCGAGTCCGAAAACGTGTCCGCGGTACAGGAAAATGCAACGGCGACGACACCGTCCGAAGAGGAAGAAAAAGCTGCGGAAGAAGTTACGCCTGCGCCCGAGTCCGAAAACGCGTCCGCGGCACAGGAAAGCGTAACGGCGACGGCACCGTCCGCAGAGGAAGAAAAAGCTGCGGAAGAAGTTGCGCCTGCGCCCGCGTCCGAAAACGCGTCCGCGGCACAGGAAAGCGTAACGGCGACGGCACCGTCCGAAGAGGAAGAAAAAGCTGCGGAAGAAGTTGCGCCTGCGCCCGAGTCCAAAAACGTGTCCTTGACACACGCGTCTGAAACCGCGCCTTTGCTACTGGAAGAAAAATACTTATTACAGGTGCGCAGACTCAAAAAATATTTCCCCATCAAAACGGATTTCTTCGGGCGTCCCAAAGCGTATCTCCGCGCGGTAGACGACGTTTCGTTCGACCTCGAACGCGGCAAAACGCTGGGAATCGTAGGAGAGTCGGGTTGCGGTAAAACCACCATGGGGCGTGCGATTCTCAAATTGCACCAACCCACGGCGGGACAGGTTTACTTCGACGGGCAAGATATTGCACCGCTTAAACCGAGTAAACTGCGTTCGCTTCGCACGCGTATGCAGATTATCTTTCAGGACCCGTATTCCAGTCTGCCGCCGCGTATGCCGGTGGGAAGCATCATAGGCGAAGCGGTCAAGTACCATAAGCTGGTTCCCAATTCACAGTTGCGCTCCTATATACTCGATATTATGGACAAATGCGGTTTGCGCGATTATTATTACGAACGGTATCCGCATGAGTTTTCGGGCGGACAGCGCCAGCGTATCTGTATTGCCAGAGCGCTTGCCGTAAAGCCGGAGCTCATTGTCTGCGACGAACCGGTTTCGGCGCTCGACGTGTCGATTCAAGCGCAGATTATCAATCTGCTGAAAGATTTGCAGGCGTCGATGGGACTTACGTATTTGTTTATCTCGCACGATCTGAGCGTGGTCAAACATATTTCCGACAGTGTCGGCGTAATGTACCTGGGAAGTATGGTGGAATTCGGTAGCAACAAGAGCATCTTTTCCCATCCCATGCATCCCTACACACGCGCGCTTTTCTCGGCGGTACCCGTACCCGATCCCAAAGTCAAGATGCAACGCATTATTCTTTCGGGAGATATTCCGTCGCCGGCCAATCCGCCGTCGGGTTGCAAGTTCCATACCCGTTGTCCCGAATGTATGGAGATCTGTTCGCAGAAAACGCCCGTATATCGCGAATACGAAGAAGGGCACTTTGTGGCTTGTCATTTATATCCGCAAAACTGATTTTCGGGCGGCGTATACGGAGACGGATTCCGTGTACGCCGTCTTTTGTTTCGGTTTGGCATAAAGAGGGTATGCGCCGAACAACATATATTCAGGAGAAACAAATCATGCGTAAATCGTCCGACGCCCCCGAAAAAAAGAAAAAGAAGAAAAAAGAAAAGTTTGTAGACGACGGACGCACCGTCGTGGATATGAACGTCGAGGGGATGCCGTGGTATCGCGGCAAAAATTACGATCCGAGCAATCCTCCGCCAAAACTTACGCGCAAAGAGCGGTTTGCTGTCTTTCGCGGCGCGTTCGTTGCCATGATTCCCGTGGTGCTTTGTACCGTTGCGGGGTTGACCGTGGCGGGCATTCTCATTTGGCTGTGGTTGCATTAAGATAGATGGATCGGGGAATTATCATCCTCGCCGAAACCTTCTCTTTGTCTCGCAAAGGGAAGGCTTTTTGTATAGAAATGTAAACTTCTTTATGCGCCGTATATAATTAAGAAAATTTTTCAAATAGGTATTGACAAAACACGGTTAGTATGGTAAAATACAAAATGTACCTAGGTACAAAATGTTTGGAGTAAGTGGAGGCAATCATTGGCAGGGCGTAAAGAAATAGCCGATAAAGCGGGCGTATCGAAAACAACGGTAACCAGAGTATTGGCGGGGAACGCATCGGTTTCGGCAAAAACGCACGAAAAAGTGATGCAGGTAATCAACGAGCTGGGGTACGTGTACAACGAGGTGGCGGCAGGACTGGCAAAACGCAAGTGTACTGCCGTGATCGCATTGCTGGTACCCGATATGACCAACTATTACTACTTGCAAATGTTCAACGCCATGAGTCGCTATGCGCACGAGTGCGGATACATAATTTCGGTGTTTGCCATCAATAACGACAATATGTACGAAGTGCTCGACAACGTAATCGCAAACAGAGTGGTGTGCATTATCAACATGGGACTCACTCCCATATCCGAAGAATACGTGCGCAAAATCAAGAACGCCAATATAAGCGTGATTCACCCCGGTACAGGCGAAGATGCAATAGAGTATGTATACGACTACGGTGTAGTAAACGAAATCATCGAAAAAGCGGTGGTTTCGGGAGCGAAACGCTTTTGTTTCTTGTTCTGTATGCCCGAGCGGCTCAACCATGACCAACGGCTGAGAACGGTGTTGCAATCGCTGGAGGCGCATAACGCAGAGAAAGTCGACGTAGTGTACGGTGACGTGCCCGAGATAAGCGCCATTTCGGCGGGCTATAAGCACACAAAAGCGCTCATAGAGAACGGGGAAAAATACGACGTGCTTTTTTGCCTCAACGATATGTTGGCGATCGGCGCGATGCGTGCGTTGAAGGAAGCGGGACTGCGAATTCCGCAGGACGTTTCGGTAATAGGACACGACAATATATTGTTGGGAGAGTTTGAATCGCCCAGCCTTACGACGATAGATACGAATATAGAGTACGAGGCGCAGGTGTATATAGACTTTGTGGCGGGCAGGCTTCAAGAGAAGAAAATCGTCAACAAGTGCCATATGGTAGTCAGAGAGAGCGCCAAATTCGGGAAATAAAAAAGGGTTAAAGCGGGATTTTCCTATAGGAAAATAGTCTGTTAATGCAATTAACAGACTAAATAAAACTTAGCCCACCCGCACCGTCGATTCTTAAGCGACCGAGAGTCGTTTGCGAATAAAAAACCATATAAGGAGAAGTGGAAAATGGTAAGAGGATTCGAGGCAAAAGCGCATACGACACGGTCGCGCAAACGACCGATTTGCGTGCTTTTGGTTATACTGTGCGCGCTGACTTGGTGCGCGATAGGGGTGTCGTTTACGTCGGCACATGCTACCGAAACGGTGGTAAGCGGTCAGACCGTAGACGCGAACGGATTCCGCCTTACTTACGAACAGCAAGGCGTAGACAGAAGGCACAAAGACGGAGAGACGGCAAAATACGATGATACGAGTCCGGAACTCTACTCCAAAATAACTACGACGGCGGCGGACAAGGCGGTGGGCGTGGATAATTGGGGCAAGCCCATAGACTTTTCCAGGAGATTCCGTATTCAAACGTACGTTGTGGCGGCGAATGAGGAGGATACGGCGCATATGCGCGAATGGATGGTATTCGATATTGCTTCGACTACCGACGCGGCAACCGTAAACGCCGTGCAAGGGTGGAACACGATGCCTGTCAATAACCCCGCATACGGCCAGGAGATAAATCCCGATTCGATTGTACATTTTACTTCCAATCATAACAACGCTTGGGCGTGGGTCGCGTCCCAAAACAACGTAATGTGGAGCGCGCAGTCGAAAGGTTTTGCCACAGATAACGAAGACGGTTCTTTGCATGTAGGCGCAGTAGGGTTCAGCGCTGCAAAACCGCGCGTTTACTTCTATACGTTTGATTTCGTGTCGGGCGACGATGCCGCCGAGAGAAGCACGCTGACCGCTTCCGCAAGCGTCATGTACGCGGGCGAGGTCGAAGAGGATGTTTTCTATCTTACCGATACCCAAAAGACTCTGGCGGGAAAGAAGGGATATTTTTCGTTGAATTTCAACGGAAAGGCCAACGATTACTATATAAAGTTGGTGCATGAAAATACGCTGACCGTAAATACCGCCGCGGGCTACGGTGTAAGCGAAATGCAAGTCGGCGAAAACTCGCATCTCCCCGATGCCGATGGGAAATTCACCGAGGACTACAGTGTAACGCCCGCCGAAACACAAAAGGTTTGGGGCGGCGATCTTGTGAAGATGAAGCTTACGGGCGACGACCCCATGATTAAGATCGGCGATATGGCCGTTCTGCAAGGGGCGGACGGCTATTGGTCTTTCTATATGCCCGATGACGATACCGAAATAGAAATACTCCAAAAGGGAACGTATTACGCGGTCAACTTCGATACCGACGGCGGTAGCACCGTGCTCGGGCAAGCGGTACTCGAGAACGAAACCATTACCGTACCCACCGCGCCCACCAAGGCCGGTTACGATTTCGTCGGCTGGTTTGCCGATGAAGACCGCACCGTGCCGTACGATTTCGAAACGCCCGTTACCGAAGCAATAACTCTTTACGCTAAGTGGGCCAAACTTCATACCGTAACGTACAAAATAAACGGTTTCGAAGATAAATTCGCGTACGTTCGCGACGGCGCTTTTGCTTCCGCAAAGAATTTGTCCGACGATTTTTGCCCCGCGGTAGGCGACAGAGTATTGGGTTGGCAAGTAGACAATCTTTCGCTTGTTTGGTATAAAGACGCCGGATTCGAGACCGAGTTTGCCTTTGCGACCGACGCGATAACACAGGATACCACCGTCTACGGTAAACTTACGGAAGTCAAGCAGTACAAGAATACAAACGCGTACGGTTGGGATGAACTCAAAAAATTCACCGACGACAGCAACACGCAGTATGTCGACGGCGACTTGTATGCAAGCGCGTTTAGTACCGATCCCGACGGCACGGCCACGTTTATGATGACGCGCGAGCAAGAAGCAATCTATTCGCGTGCTCTCGACGTGACCGAGGATATATACATGGATCTTTCGCTTACGGTCGGCGCCACCGGCGATTGGTTTATGATAGGATTCTGGGATAATCTCACGCTTGCGCAAATCGCTTATTCCAATAATTATCAGCACACGTACGGCGTGCAGGGGTGCTTCGGCCTGAACAGTGCAAGCGGCGCTGTGTATACCGGCGACAGTTCGGGACACGACGGCGATTTGTCCGATGCGGTGGACGGCAAGAAGGTGCGTCTCAAGATTACGATAGGCGAGACTTCGAGCGTAATTTATAAGTATAAGACGGTAGGCGAGGGAGACGAGGCAGTCGAGCAATGGGTGAAGTATGCGGATTTTGCCGTAAAACAAACCGATTTTGGCGGCGGTAAGGCGTACGTGAGCTTGGCGACGTTCACCTCGACGCAAGCGGAAGTCAAGCTTTGGCAGGAAATCGACGCGCAAGCCGTTACGACCGAGAACGACGGCCACGGTACCGTGACCGCAACCGTAATAGGCGGCGGCAGTACGCTCAAGATCGAGACCCAAGCGAACGAAGGCTACGAACTGGATACCTTGACGGTAAACGGCGAGGCGGTTACGCTTAGCAGACAAGGGTTCTATGCGTTCGGGAGTTATACGGATATTGCCGAAGGCGTGACCGTGAAAGCCACGTTTAAGTTTATCGGCAGCGACGATACTACGGGCGACGACGGGAACGGCAATCCCGGCGGCGACGAGAATACGAACAACGGCGGCAAGAAGAAAAAGTGCGGCGGTACGGCAGGCGACTTCGGCGCAGGCAGCGTCGCGGCAGTCGTCCTCGCGGGGACGGGAGCGTTGCTTCTTATCCGTCGCAAAAGAGCTAACGGCTAAAGGGAGTACCTATCGGTGAAAAAATTACAAACTCTGTTTTGTGCATTTCTTTGCGTATGGCTGGCGTTTGCGGCAGTGGGGTGCGGAAACATTTTCCGCGATCCCAACGCCGACGTAGAGAGCGATATGCAAGAGGTGCTGGATAAAGTGGATTTTTCGGCGGATACCGAATTTTCCGGCACGCTCAACGTAGCGATCAACTACGAAGAAGACCAAAAAATCATATTGGACACTCTCATCGAAGGGTTCGAGGCCAAGTACAAAAATATAAAAGTCAATATGATACAGTACCCGTCGGCATCGTACGTGAGCACGCTTACGAGCATGAATTCCGCGGTTTCGTTCAACGGCAACTATGCGGACTTTCCCGACGTATTTTGGTCGGCGCAAGCCGAACTTCCGGCATATCTCGATCTCGATATGGTAATGCCGCTCGACTATTTCGACGAAAAGGACGACGCTTTTTCGTTCGGGGATTTGTTCGGAGCAATGGTGGAAGACAGCACCATAGGCGGCCACGTCTACATGATGCCGCGCGACAGCGACCGCATAGCCATGTACTACAATAAGGCGTATACCGACAGTCTCGGCGTGGAAATTCCGTCCGATCGGGCGCTCACGCGCACGGAGTTCGAAGAGCTTCTGCAAAAGTGTTCGGGGCTTACTACCGCCGATCCCGCCGGAAAGCCGGTCGTGGTGTATCCCATAGACGCGTACTGGAATTGGGAAAGCATACTTTGGCCGCTCGTAAAAGCGTACGGCGGAAGCGTGGTGCGTCAGGACGGAAACGGCAATACCGTAGCGTCGCTCAACAACGAGGGAACCGCCGCGGCATACGGGTATATCAAAGAACTGAGACTGAAGAACTTTTTCCCCAACGTGGGTTCGGCGGCGAACGGAAGTTTGTTCAAAAATCAACAGGCCGTGTTACATTTCAATTCGCGCGCCACGCTTTCCACGCTTGCCAAATACGTAGACGATATGCAAGTAGCGCCCATGCCCAATCTTTACTCCGACACGGGAGAGAATTACTACGTGGGAGCGGGGTGTTCGGGCTACGCTATGTACCGTCATGCAACCCATCTTACCGAGGCGTGGCTTTTCCAAAAATACGTGGTGAGCGAGGAAGGGCAAAACCGTTTGGCGGTT
>CAMUPJ010000023.1 GCA_947090725.1 uncultured Clostridia bacterium | reverse complement strand
CCTCATCCAAAAACTCGAATACGCGCTCGGACGCCGCCGCCATGCTCTGCATACTGTTCATTGCCTGCCCGATCTGCCCGAGCGGACTTGTGAAAAGCCGCACGTAGATCATAAACGAGATGATCACGCCCACTTCGATCTTGCCGCTTATGGCAAGCGCGCCGCCCACCACGCACACGGCAACAAATCCGAGGTTTCCCACAAAATTCATGATCGGTTGCATAAGCCCCGACAAGAACTGCGATTTCCAAGCGCTCTGATACAGTCTGCCGTTGATATCGTTAAACGTCTCTTTGGCTTTTTTCTCGCCGCCCAAAACTTTTACCACATTGTGCCCGGCATACACTTCTTCGATATGTCCATTGGCCGCGCCCAAATTGATCTGTGCCGCCAAAAAGTGCTTTTGCGACTTAGACATAATGAGAATCATCAGCACAAATCCGATAACAGATGCCCCGATCGCGGTAAGCGCCATCAGCCAGTTGATGGTGAACATCATGATGAGAACGCCCGCAAGCATGGTAACGTTGGTCACGAACGACACCACGCTTTGGTTGAGCGATTGGCCTATCATATCCACGTCGTTGGTAACGCGGCTGAGTACGTCCCCCAAAAGATTGGTATCGAAATACCGCAACGGAAGCTTATTGATCTTGCGGGAAATCCCCTTGCGGAGCGCCCGCGTGATGCGTTGCGTCACGCTGTTCATGATGTACCCTTGCGCATAGGAAAGCACCGCGCTGATCGCATAGATCGTCACCAAAAAGAAGGCAATTTCCACAATTTTTTCCCAATCCATTTCTGTTTTAGGAAAAATCCATTCGCCGTTCACCAACTTAGGTACAGCAGCACCGATCAGGTCTGCGATTTTGCCCACCTGCTTGGGGCCGACAATGGCAAATACGGTACTCACAATGGCAATTGCCAACGCGATAATTACTGCGGGCAATGCACGCTTACAGAATTTCAAAAGTTGTACAAGCGCCTTACGCGTATTTTTCGCTTTTTGCACCGGCGCATTTCCTCTTCCCATCGGCGGCATTTTACAATTCCTCCTTCGATAACTGCGAATACGCGATCTGCCGATATACTTCGCACGATTCCATCAGTTCTTGGTGCGTGCCTTGCCCCACAACCTTGCCGTCATCGAGCACCAGAATATTGTCGGCGTCCAAAATAGTACCGATCCGTTGCGCCACGATCAGGCGGGTGCTGTCGCCCGTTTCCTTTTTGAGCGCGCTTCTGAGCACGCGATCGGTCTTGTAGTCCAGCGCGGAAAAACTGTCGTCGAAGATAAATATTTCGGGATCGCGCACCACGGCACGCGCAATGCTGAGGCGCTGTTTCTGTCCGCCCGATACGTTGGTACCGCCTTGGGCGATGGGCGCCTGATACGCCCCTTCCATCTTCTCCACAAAGTCTTTGCCCTGGGCGATCTCCACGGCGCGCTTCACGTCCTCTTCGGTGCGCTCCTCGGCGCCGTAGCCGTAGTTTACGTTACTGTCCACCGTACCGGAGAACAACACGCCGCGTTGCGGCACGTAGCCGAGCTTACGGTGCAAGTCCTCTACCTTGTAGTCTTTCACGTTCACGCCGTCCACTAGCACTTCGCCTTCGGTTACGTCATAGAAGCGAGGCACCAGATTGATCAGCGTGGATTTGCCGCTACCCGTAGAGCCGATAAACGCTACCGTGTCGCCCTTTTTCGCCTTGAACGATACGTGTTCGATCACGCACTCGTCGGCGTCGGGATATCGGAACGATACGTCGCGGAATTCCACTTCGCCGCGCACGTCGGCAGGCGGCGCAACGGGATTTTGCGGATCGGCAATGCTCGGCACCGTGTGTAACACTTCGTTGATACGTTTTGCCGACACAAGCGCGCGCGGCAATATCATGAATACGATGATCAGCATCATAAACGACATGACCACCTGCATACCGTACGCCATAAACGACGACATATCGCCGAACAGATCGGGGCGCTCTGCCATGGCGGCGTTCTTGATCAGATACGCACCTATCCAGTAGATGGAAAGACTCATGCCCTGCATGATGATGTTCATTACGGGGTTCATGATCGCCATAACGCGCCCCACAAACAAATGCGTATCGGTAAGCGCATCGTTGGCTACGCCGAACTTCTCTTCCTGATAGCTTTCGGCGTTGTAGGCGCGCACCACGCGCACCCCCGTCAGATTCTCGCGCGTCACGTTGTTCAGGTTATCGGTAAGCGCCTGTATCTTTTTGAACTTGGGCATGGCAAAAATCATCACCACCAAAATCGTAAGAATAAGGAGTCCCACGGCGGCAACCACCACTACCGACCATTCCCAACTCTTCCCGAGTATTTTTACCACGGCCCACACCGCCATGATGGGCGCACGCAACATCACTTGCAAACCGATAACGAGCACCATCTGCACTTGCGTGATATCGTTCGTCGAGCGCGTGATGAGGCTGGCGGTGGAAAATCCGTTGATCTCCGCCATGGAAAAACTCTGCACTTTATCGAAAATCGCTTCGCGCAGGTTTTTGGCAAACGACGCGCTGATCTTCGACACCATAAAGCACACCGCAACGGCGGAAGCAAGACTGCCCGCCGCGCATCCGAGCATTTTGCCGCCCGCCACCAAAATGGGACGCATCTTACTGCCTCCGGAAACCACCAACGTATTGATTTCCGCCGTGTAATCGGGCATGGTAAGCTCCAACCACACTTGCAACACGATCAGTCCCACGCAAACGACAGCCAGTATCCAGTCGCGTTTAGAGAGATACTTAAACAGTTTCAGCATTCTATTCTATCGTTCTCCTTTTGGGATAAAATGTAATACGGAATTTTTGCGGCTAACTTTCGGCATGTTCCAGCCGTACGCGGATTTTATCACACAGATCGAAAAACATTTCTTTTTCCTGCGGAGTCAGCGCCGCTTCCACATATTGCTCTACGTTACGGAATTTTTGTACAATCTCGGTTTGCGCCGCCTTGGCTTTTTCGGACAGAAAGATGCGCTTACTGCGCCCGTCCCCTTCCTCCGCCGCACGTATAATGTAGCCGTCCTGCTCCAAACGTTGCAATTGTCGGCTCACGGTACTGCGCCGCAGGTTGAATTCGTTTTCCACGTCTTTTTGCAGTGCGTTGCCGCCCGCATGAAACAAATAATGCAGCATCATAGACGCCACCGCAGGCAAGCCCCCCTCTGCATGTTCGTGCGAGGTGGCGCACGTACCGCGCCGCAAAGCAATGTTGACCAGACGCAATTCGTTAAAAAGCGTTCTTTCTTCCGTCAAACCCATTCTCCCGATTTTTGTTAGCGTGCTAACATTATACTATTCCGAAAAAATATTGTCAACAGTATATTGTGATAAAAACGTGAATTTTACGTCCGTATAAAAAGACGTAAAACACAAATACTACAAACAAAGGAGGTCCGATATGATCAAATTATCTTCGGGAGAAATCGCTCCCAAGACGGGGGTATACAATGTGGTTGCATCCAACGGCCGCTGCATCGGTACCGTACATGTCAAGAAGGGCAACAGAATGCCCCCTACGCAAAGCTCCAACAACCATTTCGAAATCGACGCCTAACGTCTGCATGACAACGGCCGAAAAAAGATTCCCGAGCAATAGGGAATCTTTTTTCGTATATCACACCGCATGCGATTCCGCCCACCGTACGATTTTCGTCTTTAAGAGAAAATCGTTTTCCGATCCTTTCAAGCGGAAAGCGGAAAATACCGCCAGTTTGTACGCTACTCCGTCGGTATCGTTATTGCATAAATAGTACTTTCCTTTCTTCTTTTCCAACAGTCTCTCTACAAAAAATGGAATTTCCTCGCGGACAAAATAGGAATCCACACAGACACCTTGCCGCAATGCTTTCAGCTTGATATCGGAAAGCAACTTCTCCGTCCGAAAATGGCCGCCGCGCCGCACGGCCGCCATATAGGACGGCTTAATATCGAAAGGACTGTACTCCACCCGCTCGTCGAGAATGTCGCAAAAGAGCGGAAACGCATTGTTTATATAACCACGCATATCTTGTTCAAACAAAAACATCGCGTCGTCGCCGAAGTCAAACGATTCTTTGGGCGCCTCGTCGAATATATAACTCATATGAAAATTGAAAAAGCGCCGACGGTAATATTCCCGTATATCCCGATTGCGAATTCGCTCGTCTGCATCGAGCACGTTTCCTTCCATCTGCGTGCGAACGGCGCGGAAGTCGCAGGCCGCATATCCCAAGTCTTGCACATAACTGGCAAACGGAATCTTTTCGCCGGGACGGATGCGTCCCATCACCACGTTTTCCAATGCATAATCATTGAGCTCCACATTGAGACACAATAGAGAAAAAGCGCTTTCCAACGACTGCTCGACATCCTGTTCCGATTCTTTCATGTTGCTCCCTCTTTACACCTACACGTAATCTTCCCAAGTCCGCGGCTTTCCCTCCGCTTCCCTCTTAAAACGCATAATCGACAATACTGTATTATAAGAACTCGTTTACTGTCGTATACGACAGTATTGTATATAGTAATATATTACTAGAAGAGGTAGTAAATATGACAGTAAACGAAAGAATCAGAAAAGAAATGCTTGCGCGCGGTTGGAGTCAATACGAATTGGCAAAACGCGCGAAAATGCAACAATCCACCATATCCAAATGGTTCCAATCGGTACCCACAACGCCTTCTTCCCGATCGCTCAAAAAGGTGGCAAAAGCATTCGACATGCCCATCGGCGAATTATTAGAGGAAAAGAAAGCACCCGACGCCGTCACGAAAGAAATGTACGAATACTGGTTGCGCCTGAATCTACAGGAGAAAAAGAGCGTTCTCCAAATCATAAAATCGATTGTAGCGCATAGATAAAAATGCGCTTTCGAAAATGCGTTTTTCTCTCTTTTCTTCCGAAAGCTACCGTTTCAGTATAGCACAAGGATAAGCAAAGTACAACCTATTCGTCAAAAGATGACAGAGAATTTCAAAGAATGTAAAATGATACGCATAGATATACAAAAAGCCGACGGTTTTCGTCGGCTTTTTGCACGCTTCCTACAATTCTTTATTGCGCGGAAACATATGCTTCCACTGCCTCTGTTACTTCCGAAGGTACCGTCACCGTCGTGCTGCCGATAGCCGATACGGAAACTTCCTGATTGTTTTCTCTGGTCGAGGTTTCCGTGCCTTCCGTTGTGGTCGTAATATTTTTCATTTCTGCCTTGGTAATCTTACCGTCGGCGACCGTTACGGTTACTTTCGTTTCGTACACATACCGCGTTTTTTCATATTCTTCGGATTCCGAGTATGTCACTTCGAATCCGTCCGCCGTCTTCTTGAACATCGCCGCGGGGAATTCCTTGAACAGATCGAAATACTCACCGTACGTCATCTCCGCGATATCCGAAATACTTTCTCCGTCCGATTGTTGCACATTCCACGGTGTTTCTTCGCTACCCATCATTTTCATAACCGAATAAACTTTCGAATCGGACACCAGGCCGTATCCCACCATATCGTTCGTATTGTCGTCATAGCCGAGTGTACGCGTGTTGAAACGCGTTTCATCCGCATACATTTCCATACCCGCGGCATTGCTCGCAAACTTGTACACCCTTGCCTGCTCGAAAGTCGTCGCTTCGTCGTCGTCCTCTTTCCGTTTTTCCACGCTCGTAAGGGTGCTGTTGACGTAGTCGGAAGTCTTGGTAAACTGCGCAAGCCAACTGTTGGTAAGCCGTTCGCCCGTAACGGGATCGGACACCATATACTTAAATGCGGTATCGCCGTATTTGAGTACGTACAACGTCTGATCGACGGTCTCGTAATCTTCGGTTGCCTCGGCGGGCGCCGCGGACTGTCCCGCTTCCTCACTGTCGGGATATACCCAAAGTTTGGCTTTCACCGAGATTTTTTCGGCCGAAACCAAATCGGTTTTTTGCGCGTCGGAAAGCCGAATGGTTTTCGTTTCCACGGCGCCTTTGCTTTCGTGACGCACGTATTGTGCACGGATCACTTCTTCCGTATCGCTGTATTCGTTGTTCTCACCCCACGTTTCCGTATAGGTATACGCAAGTTCGTCGGCCAAATACGCCTTGACCGCTTTCTCAACGTCGGTATAGCTTTGCGCCGATACCGCTACGACGGCGATCTGATTCTTGTTGTCGCCCTTGTCGCCACCCTTGTCGTCGCCGCATGCGACAAGCGACGCCGCCAAACAAAGCGCCAAAAGCGCCGTGCCGAACACTCTCACTACTTTCTTCATGTACATAATTCCTCCTATTTTCAATAGGAAAATTATATCACGAGTCCCCCCCCCGTCAAGTATTTTCCGCAAACTGACGTTTTCGCCCGCAACGGAATCTCCTCCCGCGACTTACCTATATATATTGTATTGCTATGCAAAAACCTCTTACGATGTGTCCCGTAAGAGGTTTTTTACGTGATTATATTTTTCCTGTGGATTACGCTGCCTTGGTGAACTGAAGCGTCATCTTCACATGCATATCGTCCGTCTCGGGCATACTGACTTTTTCGTCGATTACGATGTTAAAGCCGCCTTCCGTCTCGAGACCGTACAGTTCGATTTCCACGGTAGCGCCCGCGCCCGCCATACCCTTGAGGGAATCGGTGATCTGCTTGGCATAGTCGCCGCCGAGCACGTACTTGTCTCCGTCTTTGGTATACGTCATGGTGCCTTCGTTATCGGCAATCGTCCATTTGATGTTCTTGCTACCCACCACGAGTTTGGAATCCTTGTAGAGAGCGTCGTACATCGTTGTAACGTTGCTCATTTCATCCGCATTGTCACCCGTAATTTCCGCTTTGGAATACGTGTACTCGGTGCCCTTGTCTTTATCGCCGCACCCCACAAGCATGACCGCGCAAGCCATCACAAGCGCAAGCGCACAAACGGTAACGATAACCTTACTTACTTTTTTCATACCTTCTTCTCCTTTTTTTATATATATCAATACATAATTTATGACACCACCCCCCCCCGATGCACTGTCAAGCAAAATGGCAAGTTCCCGATGCTTTTTTTTGCCGTAATTTTTTACCGTAACCGTGCATGGCAAGAAACTATGGAATTTCACCGTATCGATGCGGCGCCGAAAGGAAAACGCGAGGGCGCGTCTCTCGCCCAAAGGCAACAGAAAAGGGTCGCAAACATAGTCTGCGACCCACAATCTTGTTCTCTGTCGGATTTCGCTTACGGCGAAATTATTTAATGATCTTGGCTACGACGCCGGAACCGACGGTACGGCCGCCTTCGCGGATAGCGAAGCGGAGTCCCTGCTCGGCGGCGATGGGAGCGATCAACTGCACGGTGATGGAAACGTTATCGCCGGGCATAACCATCTCGACGCCCTTGGGAAGCTCGATGGAGCCGGTCACGTCGGTGGTACGGAAGTAGAACTGCGGACGGTATCCGTTGAAGAACGGCGTATGACGTCCACCCTCTTCCTTCTTCAAAACGTAGATCTCGGCGGTGAATTCGGTATGCGGCGTGATGCTGCCGGGTTTCGCGATAACCTGTCCGCGCTCGATTTCCTTACGGTCGATACCGCGAAGAAGGATACCTGCGTTGTCGCCTGCCTGTGCGAAATCAAGCGATTTACGGAACATTTCGATACCGGTAACGACGCTGGCCTTCGTGGGTTTGATACCTACGATTTCCACGGGTTCCTGCACCTTGATCTGGCCGCGCTCTACTCTGCCGGTAGCAACGGTACCACGACCGGTGATCGTGAATACGTCTTCTACGGGCATAAGGAAAGGCTTATCGGTGTCGCGGGTGGGAGCGGGGATTTCGGCATCTACGGTAGCCATAAGGTCGTAGATGGGCTTAAGCGCAGGATCTTCGGTGTTGCCTGCCATAGCAGCCTCGAGGGCTTTTACGGCGGAACCGCGGATGATCTTGGTGCCTTCGAAACCGTAGCTCTCCAAAAGCTCGGTCACTTCCATCTCTACGAGGTCAAGAAGCTCTTCGTCGTCCACAAGGTCGGTCTTGTTCAGGAACACAACGATCTTGGGCACGCCTACCTGACGGGCAAGCAAGATGTGCTCGCGGGTCTGGGGCATGGGACCGTCGGTAGCGGCAACCACGAGGATTGCGCCGTCCATCTGCGCGGCACCGGTGATCATGTTCTTTACGTAGTCGGCGTGGCCCGGGCAGTCAACGTGCGCATAGTGACGGTTTTCCGTCTGATACTCAACGTGAGCGGTGTTTATCGTAATACCGCGTGCCTTCTCCTCGGGAGCGGAGTCGATTTCGTCGTATTTTTTCTTCTCGGCAAGACCCTTAGCGGCAAGCGCCATGGTGATGGCGGCGGTAAGGGTGGTTTTACCGTGGTCAACGTGTCCGATGGTACCGATGTTGACGTGCGGCTTGCTTCTGTCAAACTTAGCTTTTGCCATTTTGTTTTATTCCTCCAAATTATTTACAATTTTTATTTTTTTGTTGGCTTTTGTTTCGCGATACTATTATACCGCAAGTTGTAAAATTTTTCAATCGTTTTGCAGTAAGTTTTTGCGCCTTTTGCAAAGGGCGCCGTGGGCGCGATTCCGAAAAGCGGAAGAGTCTGTCCGTGGACGGATCGCTTACAACGGCGTTATCCCACACAATCGGCCGCCGGCGACGTTTTTCAGTCGCGTTTTGCGCGTTCGCCGATAATCTTCTCCGCTACGTTCTTGGGAACTTCGGAATAATGGTCGAACGTCATGGTGTACTGACCGCGTCCCTGCGTACGGCTGCGAAGATCGGTCGCATAGCCGAACATTTCGCTCAAGGGGATCTCGGCACGGATTTCCTGACTGCCGTTCACCGATTCCATACCGAGCAGGTTGCCGCGGCGGGAGCTTACGTTGCCCATAACGTCGCCGAGATATTCTTCGGGAAGATTGATCTCTACGCGCATAATGGGTTCCATGAGCATCGCGTCGGCTTTGCGCATACCCTCTTTGAAGGCCATGGAGCCTGCGATTTTGAACGCCATTTCGGACGAGTCGACTTCGTGGTACGATCCGTCGTAGACGGTGACTTTGAAGTCCACGCATTCGTACCCTGCGAGCACGCCGCTCTGTTTGGCTTCGCGGATACCGTTGTCGATGGCGGGAATGTATTCTTTGGGAATGCTGCCGCCCACCGTTTTATCTTCGAACTCGTAGCCTTTGCCCGGCTCGAGCGGTTCCATGATGATCTTACAATGGCCGTACTGCCCTTTACCACCGCTCTGACGAACGTATTTGCCTTCGACTTCCACCTTTTTGCGGATGGCTTCGCGGTAAGCAACTTGCGGTTTGCCGACGTTTGCTTCCACTTTGAATTCGCGCAAAAGACGGTCTACGATGATCTCGAGGTGCAACTCGCCCATACCTGCGATAATGGTCTGCCCCGTCTCCTGATCGGTATACGTCTTGAACGTGGGATCCTCTTCGGCAAGTTTGATGAGCGCCATGGTCATCTTTTCCTGGCTGGCTTTGGTCTTGGGTTCGATAGCGACCCGAATAACCGGTTCGGGGAACTCCATGCTTTCGAGTACGATCGGCTTGCTCGGATCGCAAAGCGTGTCGCCCGTCGTCGTATCTTTGAGTCCTACGAATGCGCAGATGTCGCCCGCATAGACTTCGTCGATTTCGGTACGGCTGTTGGCATGCATCAGAAGTACGCGGCCGATACGCTCTTTCTTATTCTTGGTGGAATTGAGCACGTAAGAACCTGCCTGCAACGTTCCGGAGTAGCAACGGAAGAACGCCAGCTTACCCACGAACGGATCGGCCATGATCTTGAATGCCAGACCGGAGAAAGGAGCGCTGTCGCTCGTTTCACGCTCTTCCACCACGTCGCTGTCGAGAAGCGTGCCCTTCACGTTGGGAATATCGAGGGGGGACGGCATATAATCGACGATTGCGTCCAAAAGTTTCTGCACGCCCTTATTCTTAAACGAGCTACCGCACGTCACGGGATTGATTTTCATCTCGATGGTGAGCTTGCGGATGGCTTTTTTGATTTCCTCCACCGTAAAGTCGGCGCCTTCGTTCTCGAAGTAACGCTCCATGAGCGCGTCGTCCGATTCGGCAACGGTCTCGAGAAGTTTTGCGCGGTACTCGTCGGCCTGCGCCTTAAGCTCCGCGGGAATATCCGTCTCGTCCATTACCGTGCCGAGATCGTCTTTATAGATATCGGCTTTCATCGTCACAAGATCGATCACGCCCACAAACGTTTCGGCCGTGCCGATGGGCAACTGAATCGCCACAGGATTGGCCTTCAGACGGGTGCGCATCATATCCATTACGTTGAAGAAATTCGCGCCGTCGCGGTCCATCTTATTGACGTAGGCAATACGGGGTACTCCGTACTTGTCCGCCTGACGCCAAACGGTTTCGGACTGCGGCTGTACGCCGCCGCGGGCACAGAAAACCGCCACACTGCCGTCGAGAACCTTAAGGCTACGCTCCACCTCTACGGTGAAGTCCACGTGGCCGGGGGTATCGATAATGTTGATGCGCGTGTACGGCTCTTTGCTGGAAGCACTGCGGTCCACTCTCCACTGCGTGGTGGTGGCGGCGGAGGTAATGGTGATACCGCGCTCCTGCTCCTGCACCATCCAGTCCATGGTGGCGGCGCCTTCGTGCACCTCGCCGATTTTGTGCGTCTTACCCGTGTAATACAGAATGCGCTCCGTCGTGGTCGTTTTGCCCGCGTCGATATGCGCCATGATTCCGATATTACGGATATTTTTCAAATCATATTGTCTTGCCATATTCTATTCTCTCTCTTATTACCAGCGGTAGTGGGCAAACGCCTTGTTCGCTTCCGCCATGCGGTGCATTTCTTCCTTACGCTTCACCGCCGCGCCCGCGCTGTTGTATGCGTCCATGAGTTCGCCGGCAAGCTTTTCTTTCATCGTCTTTTCGCTGCGTTTACGGGCAAACATAACAATCCAACGGATCGCGAGTGTCTGTCTGCGCTCGGGACGGATCTCCATAGGCACCTGATAGGTACTGCCGCCCACACGCCGCGCTTTTACCTCGAGTAACGGTTTCACGTTTTCCAACGCTTGGTTGAATACGTCCATCGGCTCGAGATTGAGCTTTTCTTTGATAATATCGAAGGCGTCGTATACGATCGCTTGCGCCGTACCTTTCTTGCCGTCGAGCATGACTTGGTTGGTAAGCTTGGTGATTACCTTGCTGCCGTAGACGGGATCGGGCAAAACGTCGCGTTTGGGGACGCCGCTTCTTCTGGGCATAGTGTATTAGACCTCCTTATTTATTTTGTTTTTTGTTGCTTATTCTATACTATAACAGCGCTGTCATTGCGAACGACAGCGAAGCAATCCCGAATATAGAGAAGAGATCGCCACGGTCGCCCTGCATGCTCCCTCGCTATGAGATAGATAAGCGGTAAATGCGCAAAGAACTATTTGGCTCTTTTCGCACCGTACTTCGAGCGGGACTGCTTGCGTTTGGCCACACCGGCGGTGTCGAGTGCACCGCGGATAATGTGATACCGCACACCGGGCAAATCCTTCACTCTGCCTCCACGAATCAGCACGACGCTATGTTCCTGCAGATTGTGCCCGATTCCCGGGATATAAACCGTACCTTCCATCTTATTGACAAGACGGACTCTTGCAATCTTACGAATTGCCGAGTTGGGCTTCTTCGGGGTGGTCGTCGTAACCGACAAGCACACGCCGCGTTTCTGCGGGTTGTTGTCGAGGATAGGACTGAGCGATTTGAAGACGGGCTTCTCGCGACCTTTCCGAATGAGCTGGTTAATCGTAGGCATTATTACTCTACCTCCTTTCTCAGTAGTCTTGCCCTGCCCCACGAAAAACATAAGGCAGGTCTTTACGTTTGCCCCTACCGACTCTCCTCTTCACCAAGCAAGGAAAAAAGACGCAAGCAAACATAAGCGCACACTTTGCAGTGTACGCTATAGTAGTTTAGCACAGTCGCACACATTTCGTCAACCGTTTTACGGTCTTTTGTAAAAAGGCTTGTGAAAAAAACAAGGCGTCCGAGCACAATCGCCCAAACACCTTGCTATTACAGCTGCTATCTTGTTAAACCGAAGACTTATTCCGCAAAAGTCAGCGTCGCCTTTACTTCATAAGGTTCATCGTTATAGTCGTCATATATGGTCAACGTATCTTCATTAAATGTAATCCAAACATATTCTCCGAAAGGATTATTGCTGCTTTCAACAAACCAATAATCGTCATAGTCGCTGACGCTATGAGGACCATACGTACTACTTCCCTGAATAAAAGTAACTTCCTTCGTTGTAGTATTTATTGTAACTGTTATCGCTCTATTAAACGGTCCGTACGTGCCCGTATAGGTCTTTACCGCACCTGCGGGCGGTGTCGGGATATTTTCATACGTCGCTTCGATGTCCACGTCGGCAGTCAGCACGTCGTCAAAGCGGAATTCCGTATCGGTTCCCACCAGCACCCACTTGGAGAACTGCTGTCCGCTCGGCGCCGCCGGAGGCTTGATCGCATTGGGCGTACCGCTCATCACGATTTGGTTGTAAACGCCTTTTACTTTTACGGAGTAGAATGTACCCGCCGCAAACGCAACCTCTACAGGGACTGCCTCGGGGGCAAGATAATATCCTTCCAACGCGTCCCCTTCTTTATGGAGCAGATACGTATAATCACTCCCCAAAGTACTGTACGTAAGAACCAAGTGCGAACCGATAGTAGTCGCCGTAGCCGTACGCGCCGTCAGACTGTAATACGCGTTGCCGCTTGCTTCGATGATCCAAGGTTGATTGTTTGACGCTCTCGTCCATTTGCCCGCAAAATCGCTTATGGGCGCATTGGTCAGCGTCCCGTGCTCCGTAAACACGATTTGTTCTACTTCGCCGGTCGACTCATTATTGTCATCCATTTCGGGAATGTTAATGACCAGCGAACGACTGCCTTTGGACATAAATCCGTACAAAGTTTCGTAGTCGGGCGTCATAATATAATACACTCCCTCGGCCGGAATAAAGTTGACAAGCAAATTCCCGTTCAGAACACCGCAGGCGGTTGCACCGGTAGTTGCATTGGTGTAGGCAATCACTTCCAGCGTACCTTCTCCCGTCCATACGCCCGTCAGATCTTCCAAAGCAACATCGGACGACTGCTCGTCCCAGACGGCATACAGCGTAAGCGCGCCGTCGGCCGCCATGCTACTGCTCAGCACGGTACCGTCGGCCAGCAAGTCGCCCGTCGCGGTAGTTGCCCAACCGAGGAATACGGAATCGGCAGGAGCCGTAAAGCCGCAGACAAATGCATCGGCCGTGAAGTCGAGCACGTCGCCGACTTTTTTCGTGACAGCCGTCATGGCGCCGCTGCCGCCGTTGGCGTCAAACGAAATCGTCACGTCGGCATTCTCTTCTTCTCCGCCGGAAGGTTCGCTTACTTTCCACGTGGCGATAAACGTAACGTCTTTTGCCGGCATGGTGTACGTCGCGCCCGCCGCATAATTGTTCGTCCCGTCGTTCCAAGCCGCAAACGTGCTGCCGTCCTTACGCAGTCCGGTAGCCTCGGGAAGCGTGAACGTAGCGCCTTCCGCATACTGCCCGCCGGTGGGCGCAGTCCCCGTAGCTCCCTCGCCTGCCGCATACGTTACCGTATACTTGGCGGCGGGATCGGTTTTCGTTCCGTCGTTATCGTCGCAACCGGTCATGGCGAACGTAAGCGTCAGAGCCACCAGCAACGCAACGAATACTTTCGAAAATTTGCGTGTCATTTTTCTATCTCCTTTTTGATATGGAATACTATAATACGGTATAGGTAAAACTCGTTCCGTCGGCAGATACGGTAATGCGCACCGTATAAGTCGTATCGCGGTAAGTGCGCGCAAAGGTGTATACGCCTTGCGAAGGATTTTCCGCCACGGCGCCGCCCTCTTCCCATGCGGGCAAAGTCGCGCCGCTTTGCGTATCGACGGGAATTTTCAGCTCCCCGAAAACATAGATCAGATCGCCCGCAAAGTGTATGTGCAGTACGCTCCCGTCGCTACAGGCAATGTTTCGCACGTACTCGTTGCGCACTCTTTCATAGGTAAACGTTGTGCCGCTGATCGAAAGGATTTCGAAGTCATAGCACTTGCCGTCCGAATCCACGAATCCGCGTATCGTCTTTTGGACAAATCCGCGAATATAGAGTTCGGCAGACACGCCGTTGAAAAGCACGGCGGCAGATCCCGTATACCCGTCGTCCGCATAAAATTCGGGATCAAGCGCTCTCGGATAGCAGGTAAGCGTATATTTGCCGTCGTCCGACGTATACGTAGCTACTTCGCCCATCTTGACAAACGTATACGACTGTCCCCAGAAAGTTACGGAAATTTCTTCCGCTCCGATACTGCCGGTAACCGACAAATATCTTGCGGCGTCTTCGTCATAGTAATAGAAGATAATATCGATGCCGGCAATTTCGTACAGCATGACTTCCGACGTCATCAATACCGCTCTTCCGTCCAATTCGAGGGTGACGGCGCCGTCCATATAGACGCCTTTCTCCGACCCCGACTCTATAAACAAGTGTTTGCAGTAATTGTTCCAACTCGGGTCGGCAAAACACTTTTTCGCAACTTCGATGTCTTGCACGCGGATACGGAAAGCAATGTTTCCCACGGTAACCGCCGCGCCCATTTGCGGCGGCACGCTGCCTGCCAATTCGACAAACAACGGTTCTTCGTCCGCATAGACGTGACACTCGCGGAACGCCATGTCGCCGATCGCCGTCAGATCGGGGCCGAGCACCACGCACTTGAGACTTTCACAGCTTTGGAATGCATTGGCGCCTACCGTCACTACGGCGGGAAGCTCGATGCGACCGTTGCCGTATTGCGCCCCGTTTGCCAGCAATACACACCCCGCAAAAGCGCCGTCGCCCACTTCTTGTACGTAGGGAAACACCACACTCCGCAGGTTTTCGCAGTTCTCGAATGCCCCCTCGCCTATAACCGTTACGTTCCGCAAATCCACACTGCGGATATAGTCGAGTCCTCGGAATACATACGGCGCAATCTCCGTCACGGAATCGGGAATCGTCAGATCGAGCATATCTTCGGAATCGGGTTGCTTGTTGTAACGGACGAGCACGCCGTCTTCGATTTCGTATTCGGGCAACAACGTGACTTCTACCGCGCCCTTGATGGTATAGGGGCAATCGCTCCAAGCGGCTTTGTAGGCATCCTGACAGCCCTCGGGCACTACGATAATGAAGTTACCCGCCGGCCAACGGAACGGATTGTTCGCACTCGACCAATCGATGACGATGGGTTCGCGCGCAAGGAACGTGACCCGCCCAAGCGTGTTGTTGTTTTGGAAAGCGCGCGCACCGATGACTTGCACGCTGTCGGCAATCGTTACCGATACGGCCGATACGTCGGTACGCGTATAATTGAAAGCATCGGCGGAAATCTCCGTAATGCCGTCGGGAATTGCAATGATGTTCGATTCTCCCTCGTACGATACGATCGTCGTACCGTCGGTCACGAATCCGGTAGTATTCACAACAAACGTGCGTTCCGTCCATTTCACGTTGAAATACATTTTGCCGCCCGCAACATGACCGCCGTTGCCGTCGGGTATATACGGCACAAACGTAATCAGCGCCTGCGAATCGCTTACGGTACAATACCCCCCAAACGTCTCGCTACCCGCGGTATACAAGGCGCTGCCGTATCCGTCAAGATACAGCGTAGCGTTTCCGTTTTCCTCTTCGAGCGTCACATGGAGCGACGCATTATATTCTATATATACGGGTACGTTTCCGCTCGTATCGGCCACTATGTTCAGAATAAAGCGGAACCCGCTCCCCGACGACGGCACATATTCCCATTCGCCGTACTCGTTCTCATACAAATCCGTGCCGCGATACGCGCCTTCGGAAACAAGCGTCGTTTCGCCGTTCAGCGCATCGTATTCGTACCAACGCGCGCCGCCGTATCCGTTGAGATCGAGACGGTAATTATACAGTTCGCCGTTGTCGTACAAAAGATACGATCCGCTTTCAACCCCTTGCTCGCGGAAATAGCCGACAAACTGCGTCCCCGCAACGGGGCGCCGCTCCAACAGAAAATAGAGATATACGTCTTCGTTCTCTTCTCCCGTGGCGGGATCGAGCGAAGTAAAGAGATAATCGCCGTATTGCGATTGATATTCGTATTTGCCGTAGGCCAACGTCGAACTTTGGTTCCCCACAAGCACCGTAAGCGTTCCCAGCCCGTAACCGTCGGTAGTAAGGATATATTCCAAAGCCGCATCGGTCACGTAATCGTACATAAGATACGACCCGACGGTATCGTCGCGGTACACGTACGTGTGGTCGTCGTGGATGCGCCCAACGATATTACCGCCCTCGCTGTCTTCGTAATAAAACTCGAATTCCACGATATCGGTCTGCTCGTCTACACGCACAAACCCGAATTTGTTTTCACTACCGTCCCGCACGAGAATCGCGGCGCCGAGGCCTTGCCCTATAAGCGGCACGTATACGTACACTCTGTCGGCGCTTTGCCCGCTTGCATCGGTAAAGCCTTCCGCCCATTGCGCATACAGCGTGATATCGGTATTGCCCACGGTAATTTCATCGCCCGCACCGTATTGGCCTTCCGGCTTGCCGCCCGTGAAAGAAATCACTCCCGTAGGCGTGGTCGTCCACCCCACAAACAAATATCCTTCGGCGGCAAACTGCGCACCGTCTTTTACCGCCACGTTGCTTCCCGTCTTGCCTACCGAGGGCGTCACGCTTCCGCCGTGCGGCACGTCGCCGAGATTGTAATCGTAGATAATCTTTTTGCCCGTTGCATAGCGAGCGTAATATGTAATATTTTCGTCGGGCATCACAGACGGGATCTGCACGGGCTCCCCCGCAAAATCCGCCGATACGTACCAGCCGTCGAATACGTATCCCGATTTCTCCGGGTCGGCGGGCGGCGTAATCTTTTCGCCCGATTTTGCTTTGATCGGATCGATGGGCGTACCGCCGTCGGTTTCAAACGTCAGCGTTCGCTCCTGCGCCTGCGCGTCCTCATGGCAGGCCGCCGTAAAGCAAGACACCGCCATCAGCAGAATCGCGATCGTCAACACCGCCGTAAATCTTCGTAATGTTCTCTGATTTTCTCGCATATACTCCACCGACCTCGCCAAGCAAAACCGGCCCGAAAAATTTATAATTGGTTAAGTATAGCATACCCCCCCCCGCGTGTCAAGTCTTTTCCGTATTTTTCAACAGTTTTCACATACTCCACATATTGTAGAAAATACAGTCTTTTATCGTATTTTCTTGCGCCTCCTTATCTTTCAAAAGACAATACAAAAAAAAGCAGTACGGTCACGAAAACCGTACTGCTATGTGCATTCTACGCTGTTATACTATTTATTTGATGGTTCCTTGGCGCTTGATGGCTCTGGCCGTATAGGCAATCTGAATACCGATACCGATAGCCGAAAACAACAGCACCATGGCAAGATCGGCATAGAACGCGCGCGAGACTTCACTGTCTGCCATGACGATTTTGAAAGCTTCCATGGCGGAAATGTTCAATCCCTCTTGCTGTGCCGCGATGCCCGACGCCGTCAGATAAATCAAAAAGACGGAAAGCGCCATACACACCACGGTAGTAGCCGCCACGATGACCAGCATCATTTTATTGGGCTTGCCGTGAAACTTCTTATAGAGGAACGTACCGAAGACAACCGATACAACGGCGGCGATCGACGAAATAAATCCGACGGCATACAAGACGATGGCGACTACCGCGCCGGCCAAACCGCCGATCAACGCGCCCAGAAAACCGCGCAGATAATGATTGGGCGCTTCGTTGAAATCCTTGTTTTCCGCTTCGATGACGGCATTGATGTTATCCACGCATTCGGCGTCGATATAAATGGTATAGCCGTCAATGGTACATTGCTTTTTGCTTTCCCCGAACGGATTCCCGCACACCGGACAATATTCACTCGTAAGCGCACCGTTCTCCGTAAGAATTCCGAAAAACGTGTCCAGCAACTGCGGCATGCGTTTGAGAAGTCTGCCTAAAGTCATATCGGTCAGACCGATTGCCAAACCGTAAGCCGTAAAGCCGAATTTGCAGAATTTGATAGCCGCATTACGCAAAGCGGCTTCCATTTTGCGCTTCTGTTCATCGGTCGCGTAAAACGAAATATGTAATTGCAGCGGCGAACCGTTGTTGTTGTA
>CAMUPJ010000022.1 GCA_947090725.1 uncultured Clostridia bacterium | reverse complement strand
AGCGGTATAAGGCGGACGGGGTGCTTTTGGAAGACGAAAAGCAGAAGCGTCTGGCGGTGAATCCGTGAATTACGACGAAATACTGAGCCGTACCGCCCGTGCGATTCCGCCCAGCGGCATACGGAAATTTTTCAGCGTGGTGGAAGACATCCCCGACGCCATTTCGCTCGGCGTGGGCGAACCGGATTTTGTCACGCCGTGGGAAATCCGCGATGCGGCGATTAAGTCGTTGCAGAAGGGATATACTTCGTATACTTCCAACAGCGGCCTGTTGCGCCTTCGCGAAGAGATCTGCGTCTATCAAAGTACCCGCTTTAGAGCCGAATACGAGCCCGACGAAGTGATTGTGACGGTGGGCGCCAGCGAAGCCATCGATATTGCGCTTCGGGCATTGCTCGACCCGGGGCAAGAGGTGATTATTCCCGATCCGTCGTTTGTCAGTTACGCGCCCATCGTGACGCTGGCGGGCGGCGTTGCCGTACCGCTCCGTTGTCGCGCCGAAAACGATTTCAAACCCACGCCCGCCGATCTCGAGGCGGCCGTCACGCCGCGCACCAAAGCGGTGATTCTGCCTTTTCCCAACAATCCCACCGGCACCGTGCTGTCGCGGGAAGAAACGGAAGCGCTGTGCGCCGTGGTCAAGGCACACGGTCTTATGGTGCTTTCCGACGAGATTTACGCGGAACTTACGTACGGACGGCAACACGTTTCGGTGGCGTCGGTAGAGGGAATGCGGGAGCGCACGATTCTCGTATCGGGATTTTCCAAAGCGTTTGCCATGACGGGATGGCGCATCGGATACGTGTGCGCGCCGCGTCCCGTTACGGCGGTCATGCTGAAAATTCATCAGTATGCCATTATGTGTACTTCCACGCCCGCCCAATATGCGGCGCTTACGGCGCTCACCGGCGGCAGGGCGGAAGGGTTTGCCGCCGTAGAGGAAATGCGCGGTAAATACGATATGCGGCGGAGATTCGTCGTGCACGCTTTCAACGAAATGGGACTGCACTGTCCCGAGCCGAGCGGCGCTTTCTATGTGTTTCCCTGCGTGCGCAGTACGGGATACACGGGGGACGAGTTTGCCGAGAAACTGCTCAGAAGTAAGCACGTGGCCGTTGTGCCGGGGAGTGCGTTCGGCGCGGCGGGCAAAGACCATGTGCGGTGCAGTTACGCTACCGGCATGACGCAACTTACCGAGGCAATGCGACGCATCGCCGAATTCGTAAAAGAGCAAGCATAGACGGTTCCGAGGAGCGCCGGACTTTCGCGAGTCTTGCGCCGCGATTGGGCCGATGGCAAAAATAAGTTTGACAATGCGATGCCGCTGTGCTACAATATACCGTATGGGTCGGCGCACGGTGGCCGCCTAAAGACACGATACCGAATACGAAGCGTCCGCTTTGGCGGCGCCCGCAAATAAGGAGTAAAGCCATGGAAGAAAAAGAAACTTTCATTACCGCCGAAGGAAAAAAGCAGCTCGAGGAGCGACTCAAAGATCTCAAAGTGAACGGTCGTGCGGAAATGGCGGAGAAGATCCGCGTTGCCCGTGAATTCGGCGATCTGAGCGAGAATGCCGAGTACGACATCGCCAAAGACGAACAAGCCAAGATGGAGGCGGAGATTCTGGAAATCGAAGCGAAACTCCGCAACGCCCGCATTATCGACGAAAAAGTCAAAGGCGACAAAGCGGACGTGGGCAGTAAGGTGACTATCAAACCGGTCGGGGCGGACAGCGAGACCACGTATACCATCGTGGGTACGCACGAGAGTAATCCGCTGGACGAAAAGGAACCCAAAATCTCCAACGAGTCGCCCATCGGCAAAGCGCTTTTAGGGAAGCGTCGCGGAGACGAAATCACCGTCAAGACGCCGCGGGGCGAAATGAAATTCAAAATTACCGATATCCGCTGATACAAAGGACAACCATGGAAAAACAAAATAACACGCAAAACGAAATCTCCGTCGAGGAAAACTATAACGAAATCGTCAAAGTCCGCAGAGAGAAACTCAAAGGTTTGGTGGACTCGAATCGCAATCCTTTCCGTAAAGTACGGTACGAGCGGTCGGCTCGTTCCGCCGATATCGTAAGCGATTTTGCCGCATACGAGGGGAAATCGGTACGCATTGCCGGCAGGCTCATGAGCAAACGCATTATGGGCAAGGCCAGTTTTGCCCATTTGTTGGACAGCGAAGGGCAGATTCAGTTGTATGTTCGTGTGGACGAGCTGGGGGCGGAGGCGTACGACGAATTCAAAAAGACCGATATCGGCGATATTTTGGGCGTAGAGGGCGAAGTCTTTATGACGCATAAGGGAGAGGTCAGCATCAAGGTACATGCTATCGAATTGCTGGGAAAATCCCTGTTGCCGCTTCCCGAAAAATTTCACGGACTCAAAGACAACGATCTTCGGTACCGTCAACGGTATGTGGATCTCATCGTGAATCCCGAAGTCAAAGAGGTTTTTGTGCGGCGCAGCAAAATTATCGCGGCGATTCGCGCTTGCCTCGACGCGCGCGGTTTTACCGAAGTGGAAACCCCCATTCTCAATACGATTGCCGGCGGTGCGGCGGCACGCCCGTTTATCACGCACCACAATACGCTCAATCTCGATATGTACATGCGTATCGCGCCCGAGTTGTATCTTAAGCGCCTCATCGTGGGCGGTTTCGACAGGGTGTACGAGATAGGGCGCAATTTCCGCAACGAGGGGATGGACGTAAAGCACAACCCCGAATTCACCATGATGGAATTGTATCAATCGTTTGCCGACTACAAGGATATGATGGCGCTTACCGAAGATATCTTTACGGCGGCGGCGTCTGCCATCGGCAAGAGCGGAAAGATCACCTATCAGGGAACCGAGATCGATCTTACGGCGCCTTGGGAGCGTCTTACCATGATCGAGGCGGTGCGCAAATACACCGGTCTCGATTTCGACAAACTGACCGATAAGACGGCGAAGGCGGCAGCGGAAAAAATCGGCGTGCAAATCGATGCGGCCAAGTCGAATTGGGGACACGTGTTGTACGAGACGTTCGACCAAAAGGTAGAGGAGAAGCTCGTACAGCCTGTATTTATTACCGACTATCCCGTGGAAGTCAGCCCGCTTGCCAAGCGCAGCAACGAAGATCCGCGCCTTACCTATCGGTTCGAATTTTTCATCTGCGCCCGCGAAATGGGCAATGCGTACAGCGAGCTAAACGACCCCATCGATCAGAAAAACCGTTTCCTTTCGCAGGCGGCCATGCGCGCCGCCGGCGACGAAGAAGCGCAAGTGACCGACGACGATTTCGTCACGGCGCTCGAATACGGCATGCCGCCCACCGGCGGATTGGGAATCGGTATCGACCGCATGATTATGTTGCTTTGCGATTGCGCATCGATCCGAGACGTTATTTTGTTCCCGACCATGAAACCCCGCGTTTAAGCGGGTGTGACAAATCCGAAAAAGGTTTTTGGGCACTAAGGACACACAGTGGATAACAAAGTCACCAAAAAGAGAATCAACGATCACCTCGAATACGATTGGTTTTGGTATCTTATCATTCTGATTGTTTCGGTTCTTTTGTGTTGGTTTGTTTTCTCGCAGATCAACCGTACCCGCGATTACGAAGATATCAATTTCTTTGTCTCGTGTTACGACGCGGGAGATAACGGGTTCGAAGCGCGCATAAAGCGGGAAATGGCGTCGGACAGCTACCGCCTCGCAGGTACGGACAAGTACGGCGAAAACGTGTTGCGTTCCATTACGTTCGAGACCCAGGACCCGCTCGGAAAGGAATATGCCACGCTGCTTCAGACGCACGGTATGGTATCGAGCGATATTCTGATTGTGGGCGAGAAGTATTTTATGCAAAATTCGGCGCAGAACTTTTTGGAACTGACCGACGAACTTCTCACGCAATATCTTCTGCCCGAAGGATTGACCGTCGACGATCTGCAATATTTTACGGTGGAATCGGAAGGCGCCGTGAAGCGTTACGGTATCAAAGTAAGTGATTTTTCGCGGCTTCCGTTTACCATGAACTGGCGCAGTGTGGAATCGTACAAGACGCAATATGCCGAATCGCCGGAGGAAGAACAACCCGACGATACGTTTTATCTGATTTTCAATCCGTCGAGCGTAAATATCGGCAAATTCGGACGCAAGTCCAAGGCGCAGAACGCGCAGGCGTTGTACACCGTCAGTCGGTTCATCGCCTATTACCGTTGATGCGCGACGGACATAAACCGCCCCGCGCGGGATATATTGCCGCTGGTATCGATGCCTATCTGCAAAAGCATTGCGATGCTTACCACACGCCGGGACATAAGGGAACGGCCTGTACGCGGGATATTACCGAGCTGGGGCAAAGCGGCGAAATCTTTCCCGCAGACGCCGTCGAACTGGCCGAACGGGCCGTGGCCGAAAAATACGCGAGCCGCCGTATGCGGTTTCTGACCGGCGGTTCGAGCATGGGAATCAAAGCGGCGTTGTTGCTGTTTCGCGGGCAAACGGTACTGTATGCCGCGGGAGTGCACCGCGCGTTTTGCGAAGGTTGTGCTTTGGCGGGGGTGCGGGCAGTCCCCATCGCGGGTCCGCCGACGGTCGGGGGGATGGTTTACACGTGCGGTTGCGATACGCTTCCGCCGCCGCCCACCTGTGCGCAGGTCGAGCAGGCGCTCGACGCCGTGCCGCAGGCTCGCGCCGTGTTTTTGACTTCGCCCGACTATTTGGGGCGAACGGCCGACGGAGAGATTGCCGCATTGTGTCGGCGTCGGGGGGTGCGGCTTTTGGTGGATGCGGCGCACGGTGCGCACTTTGCCTTTGCGCCCGGTTTGGAGAGATTCCGCTTCGACGGCAAAGCCGACGTGTGTAATATGAGCGCGCACAAGACGTTGGGCGCGTATACGCAGTCGGCGCTTTTGAGCGTGGGCGCCGCCGATCTCGACGCGGCCGTCGACGAAAATCTCCGCTTGCTCGGCACGACCAGTCCCAATTACGTATTGCTGGAACGGTTGGAGCAGTCGGTATACGAAGCGGCGGCGTGTGGAAAGGAATACCTTCGGTTGCAGGCATTTCGTCATCGGCTTGCGTCGGTTGTGCGACTGCGCGACAATGACGATTATACGCGCTTGTGCGTGGTGCCGCGCAGCGGTACGGCGGCGGCGCTTTTCCGGCGGTTGGCGGCGGACGGCATCATGCCCGAGGCGGTGATCGAAGACAGCGTGGTGTTGATTCTCACACCGTACGACGACGAGGAAAAAACACGGCGGTTATACGAAGCATTGGTTTCGTTCGCATAATTGCGGCGAAGAAAAATCAAAATAAGGTGATGCGGTGAAAAGAGGAAAGTTTATCACAATCGAGGGTTGCGAAGGCGTGGGCAAAAGTACGCAACTGCGGCTTTTGCAGGAGTATTGCGCAAAAAACGGGATCGAGGCGTTGTTTACCCGCGAGCCGGGCGGTTGCGAAATTGCCGAAAAAATCCGCAATGTGATTCTCGATGCGGACAATCGGGAGATGACCGATATGACGGAATTGCTCCTGTATTGCGCCGCACGCAGTCAGCACACCGAACAGATCATCAAGCCGGCGCTGGCACGGGGCGTAACCGTGTTTTGCGATCGGTACAGCGATTCCACCGCCGCGTACCAAGGCTATGCCCGCGGCATCGATATTGCGACCGTTCATGCGCTCAATGCGGCGGCGATGGGAGATGTGACCGTCGATTACACTATATTTATCGACGTGTCGCCCGATGCGGGATTTGCGCGCAAAGGCGGCGCGCAAGAGACCGACAGGCTGGAGTGCGAGGCATTGGATTTTCACCGTAAAGTCTATGCGGGATTCCGTGCAATCGCCGAAAAAGAACCTGCGCGCTTTCTGTGTTTTGCGGCGCGCGGCACCAAATACGAAACGCATGCCGAAATCGTGCGGGTTCTCGCCGAGCGGGGCGTACTGTAAGCGAACGAGTGCCGAGGAGAGAGGGATATTACATTGCATCGTCACGTCGATCTGATAGAATCATCGCACGCGTACAAGGAATTGCGTAGCGATTGTGCGGCCGGTCATCTCAAACACGCGTATGTGTTTGAATCGGCCGATTTCGACGCGCTCGATACCTTGGCGTCGCTCTTTATCTGTCTGTGCGAAAAAGGGCGTCCCGACGGTCCGATGGTGCAACGTATTATCGACGACAGTTATCTCGACGTGGTGCGTCTGCCTGCCGCCGAAAAGAAAGGAAAGATGGACGTGGAAGAGGTCTCGCGCATGACCGATTCGGCGTACCTGATGCCCACCGAGCTTACGAGCAAATATTATATCGTATCGGCAAGCGAGCCGCTCAGCGCCGCGGTGCAGAACAAAATGCTCAAGACGTTGGAAGAGCCGCCCGCTTCGGCGCGGTTTATTATCTTTTCGGCGGGAGGCGATTTGTTGCCCACCGTAACGTCGCGGTGCAGTCGTATTCGTCTCGAATCGTTTCCGGTGGAGACGGTGCAGCATGCGTTGATGCGGGCCGGTTTCGACGAAGTCACGGCGTTGTTTGCCTCGGCGGTATCGCGCGGAAATATCGGGTCGGCGGAAAAAATTGCGGCCGATCCGGGGTATCGGTACGTGTATGAAGCGGCCATGAACTTTTTGTTGACGGTCAAGCGTTCTCCGCAGATTTTGCCTGCCGTCGGCGAACTGTCGGCGTATAAAGACAAGTATGCCGTGTTTGTCGATTACCTGGAGATTATTCTGCGCGATGTCGTCGCGTATACGGAATGCGGTGCGCAGGCAATCATCTTAAAGCCTGCGGCGAGCGAAATCCGCACGCTTGCCCGCGAGCTGGACGTGCGGACCGTGCTGTGTCTTATGCCGCTTCTGACGCATGCCCGCGAGCGGATGCGTCTGTACGGCAATGCGGTGGGTGTCATAGACGAATTGTTATTTTCGATATTGGAGGTAAAGGCGAAATGCCTAAAATCGTAGGAGTCAAGTTCGATTTCAATCCCAAAGTATATTATTTCGCGCCCGGAGAATTGTCGTTAAAGACAGGGGACGAAGTGGTAGTCGAGACCAGCCGGGGGCTGGACTATGGCACGATTGCCATGCCCGAGTCGGAAGTGGCCGACGATAAAATCGTGGGCAAACTGATGCCGGTGAAACGGGCGGCGACCGAGGACGACAAAAGTAAGCACGCGCATCTGTTGCAGAAGCGAGAGGAAGCCTACCCGAAGATTGCCGAAAAGATCAAAGACAGCGGGCTGGAGATGAAGTTCGTGGGCGCCGAATATACGTTTGACGGCGGCAAACTGATCGTCTATTTCACCGCCGACGGTCGAGTGGATTTCCGCAATCTCGTGCGCGATCTGGCTTCGGCGTTTCATACGCGTATCGAACTCAAGCAGATCGGGGCGCGCGACGAATGCCGCATGAAGGGCGGGATCGCGCCGTGCGGTCGTGCGTGCTGTTGCAGCGACCATATGTCGGAATATGCGCGCGTGAGTATCAAAATGGCCAAAACGCAAAGTCTGTCGCTCAATCCCACAAAAATCAGCGGATTGTGCGGAAGACTCATGTGTTGTCTTGCCTATGAGAACGAGTATTATGCCGAAGTGGGCAAAATGATGCCCAAGGTGGGCGCTTCCGTTACCCTTTCGACGGGAGAGACCGGCATTGTCACGGCGACCAATCCGCTCAAAAAGTCGGTAAAAGTCAAGGTGGAGAATAAGGACAAAGATACGGTCACTATCGCCGATTACGATCTCAAGGATATCCGGTTTCAACGCAAGAATACGCATTCTGCCAAGGAATTGCCCGAAGAAGAGGAAGAAGACTATTCCGAGACGGAAAATTCCCAAGAATAAAGCCGAAAATCATTTACAAATTTTTTCTGTCGTGTTATAATATATAAACAAAAAATAAAGGAGATACGATTATGCCCAGAGTTATCAGCGATGAATGCATCAAGTGCGGCGCATGCGAAGGCACGTGCCCGGTGAGCGCCATCAGCGAGGGCGCCGACCACTACGAAGTCAATGCCGACGAGTGCATCGATTGCGGCGCTTGCGAAGGCGGTTGCCCCGTGGGAGCAATCAGCGAGAAGTAACACTTCACGGAAAAGGGCTCTTTACGGAGTCCTTTTTTTCTGTTTGCGGGCCGTACCCGTATGGAATCTTTAATCGGCACAGCTATACAAAGGAAGTAAGAAAAACAAGGGAGAAAACGAATGCAGTCGGAAAATTACAGAAATTCGGTCTTTATTGCCTACCACGGATCGAGTGATGCGCACGGCACCGAGGGGATCGGCAAACAAACGCAAGAAGCGATCAATCGCAAATATCCCGTTGCCAAGGCGTACTGCGGTCCCAATACCGACGAACGTACTTTCGATCGGCATATGGAAGACGTGATTCCGTATTCCGCGCTGTTTTTGGCGGTGGTCAACGATGATTGTCCGCAGGACGAGAGCGGCAGGTTGGATTGCGTGAAATCCAAATATCTGTATGCCGAAATCGAAGCGTTTTACCGTCTGGTGAAGAAAAATCTGCGCAACAAAAAAGATTTTGCCGTACACTATTGCGGCAATATGTGTAAAACGCAGGAAGAAAAGATGGCATACGTCACGCGCCTGTTGTCGGGGCTGGATCCCGACGGTCTGTTGTCGGTAGGCAACCAGTATTTCGTTGTGGACAGAGTGCATCTCGATTATTGGATCAACGAGCGTTTGATCGACGTGAACAATACCGTATTGACCAACGAAAAATATTATCCTTTCGATTTGTTGCGCAAAAAGGTCGAGGACGTAATGCACAAGTCGGCGGGCGGACAGTTCGTTTTGCAGATGGAAAAGGGAATGGGCAAAACAACCTTTGTCAAATCGTTGGCAAACGATCGGGATTTTGCCCAAACGGTGGCGGTGCGTCCCGTCTATATCAACCACGACAACGACTGCGCGTCCCTCGATCACTTTCTGTGGGATTTTTCCGACCTGTTGCGCAGAGACGACAATGGAAACATGCGCCGTCCCAATTCCGCGCCCGGCAGACCGCTGGATAAAGATTTTGCCCAATCGTTCGTTCGGTTCGTCAACGAGTGCAAAACGCAGATGTATCCCGAGCGCAAACTCCTCATCGTGCTGGACGGGATCGACGACATAGGCATTTCGGGAAAAAGGAATATTCTGGATTTTTTCGAAGACGTGACGTTTGCCGAAGGGGTATACATTCTGTTTTCCTGCCGCGTCTTTGCGGACGACGAAACCGTCATCGAAAATCCCGCCTATGCATTTGTGAAACGGTTCCGCGGCGAACGGATTCTGTTTAAGTCGGACAGTTACGATTATCTGAAGTTTCTGTACGATTATTTCAACGACAATATCATTTCGCAATTTTCTCTCGGAAACGATCCGATCGACGTGCGCGATATTTTTACGTCCATTCAGCCCAAAAATATTTTGTCGTTTTCCATTCTTTTCAAGATCAGCGAAATTTATCTGAATCGGACGCCGAGCGACAAAGCGGATTGGCGCATTTTGTGTTCGATGGAAAACGCGTTGGATTTTTACTACAATTACATGAAGCAGGAAGCTGCGCCGGAAACGTTTGAACAGTACAGAAAGTTGTTGGTTATATTTGCCTTTGCCGATTGCTCTCTCCGTTCCGATGAATTGCGGGAAGCGTTCGGCATCGATTTTTCTTCCGAGACGTTGGAGAAGGAAAAGTATTTGCGCATTTTCATTAAGAAAACCGGCGATGCGCGGTCGGAATCTTTCGGAATCGTGCACGACCGTCTCAAACAGCTCATTTTGTCGGACAATCGGGGAGGAACCCGCGATCTGATCGAGGAAATCCGCCAAAAACTTTTGGAACAGCTCCGCTCGGGGATGCCTTTGGAAGAATTGTACGTTTCCCGTTTCGCGCTCTTCAAGTTTCTGCCCGCGCTTTTAGACGGCGACGCGTTGTCGCGGGAAACAAAGCGCGAACTGATCGAAGCCGTGACGGCATTGCCGTTTGCGCAGGATTGGACCAAATCGACGCAGGTGACGCGCGCCGAACGGCATCTTCTGCAAACGGTGACGAACCGTTTTTCCGGGGAAGCATCCGATCTGGCGGAGAAGCATTTGGCGAAGGTAGCGCTTATGTATGCGGTTTTTGCGCAGGACAGTTACATATTGAATTATTTCACCGAATCGGGCGAGCAGTTCGCCAACTCCAAAGCGTGTTACGATCGGTTGGGCGTAGCGCAGGCTTCCGACGACGTCAAACGGGAATATGCCGAAATGTTGACGGTTTACGGCACGTATTATCAATTATGCGGCAACAACGCTTCGGCTTTGGAACTGTTTAAGGAATGCGTGGCATTATGCGACGGACTCTATGCGCGCAACGCCATTCCGCTCGACGATTACGTGCATTACCGCGTTTCCATGAGCAATATTTACCATACCTCGAAAAATTTCGGTATGCAGAAAAAAACCTTGGATACGGCAACCAAAATCGGCGGGCCGGATTTCGGCGAAAAATACCGTTCGCGCTACGCTTTTATGCAACAGGCGTATTACGCCCATTACGTGTCCAAAAAGAAGTATAAGAAAGCATTGGCGCAGGTGGAAAAAGCGCTTGCGGCATACAAGTTGGCGTATGCCGAAGAAGGACGCGCGATGTTTGTGGGCAATATGGTTTCGTGCGTTGCGTGCAAGATCGATATGCTGTCCAAAATATGCGCGAACGACAAAGAGGCGTGTCTTTCCGAAGCGATGAAAGAATACGATTACATCAACGGCGTCATCGAACAATCGGGCTTCCGCAATCCCAATATCGACATGCGGGTTCCCGAAGCCATGGCGCGCTTATATTGCGCGCTCGGCATGAAAAAAGAAGCGCTTGCGGCTTGCAACCGACTGTTGGTGCAGGTGAATGCGATTTCGAGTATCGACGGTCGGGATTTCACAACTCTCGCATCGTACAGAGATCGCATCGGCAAAATTCTCTCGGACGCACAAAAACTCGCATAGAAATTTTCCGTTCCGCACGATAATCGGCGCAAAACGCGCATACTACGAATGTGTCGGGATCGGGCGGAAAAAAACGGAATATTTTTATGCGCGGCGCTTGGCTGCTGACGGCGGCGGCGCTTTTGGGTAAGCTTTTGGGCGCTCTGTACAAAATTCCGCTTACCCGCGCGCTCGGTGCGCACGGAATGGGCATGTATCAGTCGGTATTTCCTTCCTACGCGCTTTTGGTGACCCTTACGGGCGGCGGAATTACGGCGGCGGTAAGTAAGTTGACTGCCGAAGAAGAGGGGCGTTTCGATTGCGTTTCCGCCGTTTTGCTTACGTTGTGCGTGTCGTTGCCCGCTACGGTGATAGCGGTATTTTGCGCCCGCCCGTTGGCCACGGCGGCGGGCGCTCCGTCGGCGGTATGGGCGTTTGTTTTGCTGGTATTGTCGGTGCCGTTGTCGGCGGCAAGTGCCGTGTTACGGGGCTACTTTCAGGGCGCCGATAAGATGATGATTTCGGCTTTGGGGCAATTGGTGGAACAGTCGGTAAAACTTGTCGTGGGACTTACGTTGGCCTTTTTGTTGGCGCCGTATTCGCTCACGGCGGCGGTAGCCGGTTGTGCGGCGGGCGTGACGGTATCGGAGGGCGCCGCAACGCTCTATTACGCCGTGCGGCGAAAGAGCACGCAAAATACCGTGTCGGTGCCGAAAATCGCGCAACGTGCGGCGTCCGACGCGATGGGAGACGCGTTTTTCGGAATCGAGGCGCTCACCGAAATTTCCTCCGAACTGGTGCCTTTGTCTGCGTCGGATTTCGAGCAAAGCAAGGCAAAGCGCAAACACAGAGGACTGGGATCGCTGGGGGTACGCATTCTCAAAGTTTCGCTTCCCGTCACGTTGGGGATGCTGGTGTTGCCGCTCTGCCAGATGATCGACAGTTTTGTCATCGTCAACCTGCTGACGCATACGGGAACGGCGCGGGAGACGGCTACGTCGCTGTACGGATTGGTCACGGGGCCGGTAAACGCTTTGGCCAATATGCCCGCCGTATTTACCGTGGGACTTTGCGGAACGCTGTTGCCGAAAATTTCGCAATTGGTCAAAAAAGGCGAACGCGTTTCGGGAACGGTGCGGCGCGTGCTTGCGGTTTCGGTAATTGCGGGCGTTGTGTTTTGTGTGGGACTCGTATGTACGGCGCCGCTTGCCATGCGGATATTGTACGGGCGCAATTTGGGTGCGCCGCTTTCGACGGCCGTGCGCTTGTTGCGGCTTGCCGCCGTCGTGATTCCGTTGATTGCCGTGATGCAGACGGCCTCCGCGGTATTGCAAGGGGGCGGGAAAGCGTATATTCCCGTGCTTTCGCTTGCCGTTGCCGCCATTGTCAAAGAGACGCTCAATTTTCTGCTTTTGCCGCGCTTGGGAATCTACGGGTTTGTGGTGGCAACCGACGTATTTTACGCATTGGCTTGCCTGCTCGACGGAATTGCGCTGGGAATCTTCATACGCAGGCAGGCCGCCGAAAAATGAATTCTTTTAGCCAAAAAACTTGCTTTTTCCCATACGGTGCGATATAATAAAAAGGATATGAAGATTTCGTTTGACGAAAGAGAATTGTGCGGCGCATTGCTGTGCGGGCAAATCGAAGTCAACAATCGCCCGACGCTTATGCGAAAGACGTTGGCCGGCAAAAAGACCATGCTGGTCATCGTGGATATGGTGCGCGGCTTTTGCGAATCGGGGAATCTTGCCGACGAGCGTTGCAGTCGGATTGCGCCCGAGATCGTGAAAGTGATCGAACAGTTGCCGCATGCCGATAAGGTGTTTGTCTGCGACCGTCATACGGAGCAGTCCGGTGAGTTTGCTTATTTTCCGCCCCATTGCGTGGGAGAGGAGAGCGAAATTATACCGCAGCTTTCCCGTTACGGCGGACTGATTGTGTACAAAAATTCCACCGATGCGTTTATTCAGCTGTTGGGCGCGCGCAACAATCTTCTCGACTATGAGGCTGTTGTGATTACAGGGGTATGTACCGATATCTGCGTTCTGCAATTGGCGCAGTCGCTCCGCGCCTACATATCGGAGTTCAATGCAAAAGGCAACGTAATCGTTTTGACCGATGCGGTGGAAACGTACGACAGTCCTACGCACAATGCGGACTTGTACAATATGATGGCGCTCAAGCTGATGGAGCAAACGGGCATCATGGTGTTTAAGCGCCTTGCCTAAAGTGGAAAAGTAACGGAATATTTATCGAAAAGAAGGGCATATACAATGTTGGATCTCAAATTTATTACCGAAAACGCCGACTTGGTCAAAAAGGCCATGGCGACGCGCAGCGGAACCTACGACGTAGACAAGGTACTCACGCTCAACGCCCGTCGCAAAGAAATTCTCGGAGAAGTGGAGAAGATGAAGGCGGAGCGCAACCGCGTTTCCGACGAGATTGCGGTTTTGCGCAAAAACAAACAATCGGCCGACGACAAAATCGCCGCCATGAAAGCGGATAACGAACGGATCAAGCAACTCGACGAGGAACTTTCCGTTGTGGAAGCCGATTTGCGTTTGGCGCAAATGAGCATTCCCAACATCCCGCACAAAAGCGTGCCCGTCGGACCCGACGATACGGCCAACATGGAAGTGCGCAGAGTGGGAGAGCCTGCGAAATTCGACTTTACCCCGCAAGCGCATTGGGATATCGGCGCAAAACAGGGCATTTTGGATCCCGTCACCGCCGCTAAGATTACCGGCGCGCGTTTTACGATCTACCGCGGATTGGGAGCGAGATTGGAGCGCGCCATTGGAAACTTCATGCTCGACACGCATATAGAGAGCGGCTATACCGAAGTTTTCCCGCCCTTTATGGTCAACCGCGACAGCATGTACGGCACGGGGCAATTGCCTAAGTTCGAGGAAGACGCGTTTGCCGTCAAAAACACCAACTATTTCCTGGTGCCCACCGCCGAAGTGCCGGTGACCAATATGCACCGCGGCGAAGTGTTGGACGCAAAGACGTTGCCGTATTATTACTGTGCGTATACCGCGTGTTTTCGTGCCGAAGCGGGCAGTGCGGGGCGTGACACGCGCGGATTGATTCGCCAACATCAATTCAACAAAGTGGAGCTTGTCAAATTTTGTTTGCCGGAGCATAGCTACGACGAGTTGGAAAATCTTACGAACGAAGCGGAGCTTATCCTCAAGAAATTGGGACTGCCGTACCGCGTGGTGTGCCTCAGTACCGGCGACATGGGCTTTTCTTCGGCAAAGACTTACGACCTCGAGGTGTGGATGCCCTCGTACAATCGCTACGTGGAAATCTCTTCTTGCTCCAACTTCGAGGACTACCAAGCCCGTCGCATGAACATCAAATACAAGAAAGACGGCAAGACGGGATTCGTGCATACCCTCAACGGGAGCGGTTTGGCGGTAGGGCGCACGACGGCGGCGATTTTGGAGAATTACCAGAATGCCGACGGCAGTGTGACGGTGCCCGATGCGCTTGTGCCGTATATGGGCGGTATCCGTAAGATATCTCTCGATAAGTAATTTTTACGCAAAAACTTTCTGACGCAAAGCAAAATCCGAGGAGCGACGCATGAGCGTATTTAAGGGTATCAAATCGATCGTAGGCGGCTTTTTCAAAGTGCTTGCATATCTTTTCGTTACCCTCGGATTGTGGTTGCCTACGCTGTATATCATTGTATTCTTGGTTTTGGTAGGGGTGTCGCCGCGCCTTTCCTTGCACGGTGCGACGTTGGCGGTATTCTGTGTGGGATTGGGCATAGCTGTTGTGGGGGGATTGGCGATCGCCATGCGCATGCATGCCCGCGGCAAAAAGAAAGCATCCCGTTTGCCTGCCGAAGCGGCGCAACCGGAGTCTTTACGCGATAAAAAACGAAAAAAGAAAAAGGACGAGGCCGACGGTCGGGAAACGCAACCTGTCGGGCAAGATTCCGTAGCGGCAAACAATTCCGCGTACGGATATTCGGGATATGCGTATCCGCCGCAGTATCCGTATCCGCCGATGCCGCCGCAGAATTCCTATCGGGCGTCCGAGCCGTCGATACCCGACGATCGGAGCGATTTGCAGCGGAAATATTTTTCGGAGGATTCCAACCGATATGCGCCGCCCAAATCTCCCGAGCCGACGATGCCGGAGGCGTACGGGCGCACGGCCAGTCCCATGCGGGAGGACAAGCCGTACAGCGAAAGCGACTTGGGCGCCAACGAGTTGTGGCGTCGTCTGACGGGTGCGGAAGTTCCCGACGAGCAACCGCTTGTGTTCCGTACGCGCAGGGACGAAAACCTTTACGTGTACGAATATTCCGACCGTTATCAGTACTGGCGGCAGACCAAAGCCGGCATGGTATTGGAAGAGACGGAGTATAAAAAGCCGATTTCCCCGCGCGACGACGACAACCGCAAACAAAAAAGTTCCGTCGGCCGATAATATTTTTTTCGGAGGATCCGGCGCAAAGTTGCGGTGACCGAAGTCCGCCACAACAGTCCGACACGATTATACAAACTCTTTCTTATAGGGACAAATTCTTACAGTACAATTATGATATACTGCAACCCGACACTCTGAAAGGTCGGGTTTTTCTTTTGATTCATCGTACGATTTTCAAATACATAGCGATTTTGTCGGTCTTGGGTGCGCTGACGGCCGCACAATATGCGGGAATGCGCCCGTGCGGGGCGGGGTTTTGTGCCGCACTGATTTATTGCGGATTGCCGGCCGTGATTATCTTTCCCTTCTATATGGCGTTTTCTCTTCTCGTTGATTTTTCGCTGGCTTCGTTTGCGTATACGTTGGCGGTGATTGTCGCCACGTTTGCGGCGGCGCTCTTGGGACTCAAATTCCGCAGAGCCAAAAAAACATTGTTTGCCGCTCTGTTTGCGCTCTCGCAGGTTTCTCTCTTGGCGATGCAAGCGCAAATCGGGTGGTTGCTTTTGATGGTGTGGGGCGTGTTGGCCTTGGGGTTCTTTGTAGCCTCCGTTTGTTTTCTGCGTCCCGTATTGCTTCAGAAGCTCAAGTACAAATTGCTGGAAACCGAATTGGTTTGCGGCGGACTCTTGCTGATCTGCGCGTCTTTGGGATTGGGAAGACTGCGGGTGTACGGGCTGGACGCATCCTATCTGATGGCGGGCTTTTGTATTCCGTTTGCGGCGGCGGTGGGATCGGTATCCGCTTCGGTGGGGATTTCCGTTTGCTTCGGCGCGGGAATGGCGCTGTCGTGCGGACAGATCGATCCTATCGCTTTTTTGGCGTTTGCGGCGCTTCTTTCCTGCGTATTCGTTGCCACGCCGCGTCCCATTGCTTCGCTTTCCACCGCCGCTGCCTATGTGCTCGTTTCGTATCTTTTTTCTTCTTCCGTCGTATGGCAACAGCCGCTGTGCTTTGCCGTGGGAGCGCTTGCCTTTTCGTGCATGCCCAGCAAAGTATTGGCAAAAGTGCACGACGTGCTTTTTGCACCCGTTACCGCGATGGCAGCCCGCGGAATCGTCAACCGCGCGGCGGCGGAGACGGGCAACGATCTGTTTCATGCATCGCAGATTTTTTCCGATATGAAAGTTGCGATGGAGCAGGTGCCTGCCGCGATCGGCGGGGCGGCTACGTTGGAAAAGCAGATGTGCGTCCGCTGCGAGCGCTACGCCGTATGCAGTACCACGCCGGGATTTTCGGAAGCTTTGGATAAAATGGAACGTACGTCGGCGGAGCGGGGACGCGCCAGCGTGTCGGAGATTCCCACGCTTTTGTCGGTGTGTACGCATTTGCCGGAACTTGTGGGGAAAGCGAGTCTTTCGGCGCAAGTGCGGCACGAAGAACTTCTGCTTGCCGACGCCAAGTGCGAGGGGCGGAAAATCGTAGCACAGCAGTTGGGACTGATGTCGCAGGTGTTGTATCGCATGGGCGAGCGGGCACGTCGCCCCGCGCGCTTCGATACGGCCAAAGAAATGAAGATTGCGGAAGATCTGGCGTATCGCGGCGCGGCGGTTCCCGAAGTGATCGTGACGGAAGATACGGTCTCGGTAGTGCTCCGTTCCGACGATCTGACGTGCGACGACGTGGCGTCGGCGATCGGGAAAATCATGCACGGATCGTACGAATACGTGCGGGGCGGCGAGGACGTTTTGCCCGGCTATACCCTTATGTTGTTTGCGCGCAAGCCGCGGTACGACGTTGTGTTTTCGTCGGCGGCCGGCGCCAAAGAGGGAAAGAGCGGCGATAACCATTCGTTTGTACGTCTCGGCGGTGACCGCTTTATGATGGCTTTGTGCGATGGAATGGGAAGCGGCGAAGAGGCGGGAAGGGCGAGCGGCACCGCTATCGAACTGATTGAAAATTTCTTTCGCGCGGGACTCGATTCGGGGAGCGCGGTGGATTGCGTCAATCGCTTTTTGGCGCTCAACGAGTGCGAGCGGTTTTCCACATTGGATATCACCGTCATCGATCTCAACAGCGGCGATGCCGAAATCATCAAGCTGTCTTCGCCGGCTACCGTCATCCGCTCGGGGGACGGGGTGCACGTCGTAACCGGTTCGGCGCTTCCCATGGGCGTATTGGAAGAAGTAAAGTGCGGTCATGCGCATCAGAAACTTCGGGCGGGAGATCAGGTAATCATGGCGACCGACGGGGTGACCGATGCGTTGGGACAGGAGCGGTTGATGGCGATGAGCGCACGGGCGAGCGGCGATCCGGCGGTTGTGACCAAAGAACTGCTCGATTGCGCGGTGCTTGCCGGCGGCGGAAAGCCGCGCGACGATTGCACGGTGTTGTGCGCGCGTATTTTCGAGAAAGCCTGACGGTTCGTTCGGGGAGGAAAACTGCGGCGAATTCGCAAATGGAAAGGTTTTACGGTTGACAAACCGATACGCGTAAGCGTATAATAAAATCCGTATGTTGAAAAAGTTCGGAGTATCCACTGTGATTTTCTGTGCCGTGGCGGCGACGTTGGCTCTTTTGCTTGTCGTTGTATTTTTGGTTGCCGCGATACGGAAAAAGCATGTGCGTCGTGCTTTGGATGTGTTGGCGATTGTTTTTTGCGTACTGACGCTGGTTGTCTCGTTGCTTGCGGGGTGTTTTGCCGTTGTATTCAAGTATCGGCCGTGGGGGCTTTCCGTCGTCGGCGAGGCGGACAAGCTGATTTTTCTTTTGCGGGGCAAGCAGTGGCTTGCGGTGCCGTACCTCGGCAAAACCGTGTTTCTTTTCGGACGACTTCGTCTGATAGGGGTGATAGCGCCCGCAACGGTGTTTGTACTGAGTATACTTTCGATGGCCACGGTAGCCGCCCGCGCCCGTCGCAAACCCAAGCAGCCCAAGGCGGCAAAAACGGTAAAAGAACCGATCGTA
>CAMUPJ010000021.1 GCA_947090725.1 uncultured Clostridia bacterium | reverse complement strand
TACAAAAAAAGTCGGCAGTATATTGGGATTGCCGACTTTTTGTTTTGCGTTCTCTTGGCTATGACTAATCTTTGATATAGGTGAGGCAGACCACTTCGCCGTTGCCTTGGCTCATGACGGTGATGCCGTTGGAGATGCAACGGTTATTTTTATTGAAAATGCATTTTGCGGTGCAGGCCACGGCGGTATCTACGCTGTAGTTGGCGGGAATAAAATCGGCGGCGGCTTCGAAGAGAGATTCGCGCTTTTTTTCGTCGGGCGAATAGGTGAGGCAATCGGTTTGCGTGCTTACGTCGATGTTTTTGGCGCAACAGCAATAGCCTTTGTTGAACTTGCACTCTTTGAGTCCGCATTTGATGTCTTTCATGAGAATTCACTCCTTGTATGATTTTTTGTCACGGTTATATTCCCCAATATTCGTGCTTACTATACGGGCAGCCCGGCGAAAAGTGCGGAACGGCCGACGGTGTGCCGCAGGCTTTGCGGGGCAATTATCTTGACAAGCGGCGGACTTTTGATATACAATACAAAAGAAGGGAAAAGGGAGAGAGGAGAGAAGCGGATTTGACGAAAAAGATCGGAGGCATACTGTCGGGCGTCGTGACGGCGTTACTGCTCGTCGGGTGCATTGCGGTGCCGAGCCTGAGCGTGGCGCTGCTTCCTGCGGTGTGCGCGCTCCTCTACTATCTGAGCTTTTTTACGGGGCCGTGGCTGTTTGTTGCCGTGGCCGTGCCGTATTCCGTACCGGGGCTTATTTTGCACGGTGCGAACCTTTTTTCGATAGGAGGCGCGGTGCTGCTCGTATCGCTGACTTTGCCGCGGCTGTTGCGTTCCCGCCTCTCTTTTGCGGCCGAAATCGGCGTAGCGGCGGCGGTAGCGATGGTGGCGGTATGCGTCTTTGCGGCGGTGTGGGCGCCTTGCCGCGGGGTTTCGCTCGAAGATGCGGTTCCCGATGCGTATGCCCATGCCGACGGCGATATAGCGATCGTGTGGTGCGCCGAGCGGGAATACGGTAGGCTGGGCGAAGAAGAACTGGGGCATCCGCCGCTTCGCGCGGAGGACGAGCAGTACGAAGCGGAGGTTCTGCGGGAGTATTCGTATGCCGTGGGGCGCGAATTGGACGGGTACCTTTTGTGGTATCTGAGCGGGTTCGGCGCGTTTTGCGGCGGGATCGCGGCGGTGGGCGCGCAGGCCGCGGCACAATGCGGTCGCAAAGGTAGGCCGAGCCGCGTGGCCGATTTCCGATTGTACCGCGGGTATCTCATCGTGATTGCGGCGGCACTGTTGTTTTCGGTGTTGGGCGTAATGGAAAGTTTGCGCCCCGTGACGCGTACCGTATTCAATCTTTTTATCACGCTCCCCACGGCCTTGTGCGGGCTTACGCTGCTGTATCATTCGTTGCGTCGTCCGCCCGGCAAAGCGCGGATTGTCACCACCGTTCTCTTTTGGGTGCTGGCGGCGGCCGCGGCGCTTTTCTACGAATGGGGGCTGGTGATTCTGGGATTTTTGGGTTTGGCGGACGTGATACTGGACGTGCGCAAATGCCTGGACTGGGCACTGGGAGATTAAAAAGCAAAATCTATGCGGCGAACGCAGAGGAGAATAAAAAAATGAAAGTAATACTGAAAGCCGACGTAAAAGGACAGGGCAAGAAAGGCGAGATCATCAACGTTTCGGACGGGTATGCGCGCAACTTCTTGTTCAAAAACGGTTTGGCCGACGAAGCGACGGCGTCTGCCGTAAACAGCGCCCGCATTTCGGCGGAGGCGGCGGAGCATCGCAAGGCGGTGGAAAAAGCGGCGGCGGCGGAACTCAAAAAACAGTTGGAGAACGAGAGTGTGACCGTAAAGATCAAAGTGGGGGAAAACGGCAAACTTTTCGGGGCGCTCAACTCCCAGCAGATTGCCGACGCGCTTGCCGAAAAGGGCATGACGGTTGACAAGAAAAAAATCGTGATTGCGGAGCCTATCAAAGCGTTGGGCAGATACACCGTGACGGTCAAGTGCTACGCCGAAATTTCGGCCAAGCTTACGGTGATCGTCGAAGCGGCTTAAAAGGCGCAAATATATTTCGGAATTTTCAGCGGAAACGGAAGGAGAATAATAGAAAACCATGGATCGAAATCAATACAAACTCAACAAGAATCTCGCGCAGATGCTCAAAGGCGGCGTGATTATGGACGTAACCACGCCCGCGCAGGCGGAAATTGCGCAAAAAGCGGGGGCTTGCGCCGTTATGGCGCTGGAACGGATCCCTGCCGATATCCGCGCCGCCGGCGGCGTTTCGCGGATGAGCGACCCGAAGATGATCAAGGGCATTCAGGAAGCGGTCAGCATTCCCGTGATGGCCAAGTGCCGCATAGGGCATTTCGTAGAAGCGCAAATCCTCGAAGCCATCGGCATCGATTATATCGACGAATCGGAAGTGCTTTCGCCTGCCGACGACGTATACCATGTGGACAAAACGCAGTTTAAGGTGCCGTTTGTGTGCGGCGCAAAAGACTTAGGCGAGGCGTTGCGCAGAATCCGGGAAGGCGCGTCGATGATCCGCACCAAGGGAGAACCGGGCACCGGCGACGTGGTGCAGGCCGTGCGGCATATGCGCATGATGCAATCGGAGATTCGCCGCATTGCTTCTATGCAAGCCGACGAGCTGTACGAAGCCGCCAAACAATTGGGGGTGCCGTACGAGCTGGTGAAATACGTGGCGCAGAACAAAAAACTACCCGTGGTCAACTTTGCGGCGGGCGGTGTGGCGACGCCTGCCGACGCGGCGCTGATGATGCAGTTGGGCGCCGAGGGCGTGTTCGTCGGTTCGGGTATCTTCAAGTCGGGCAATCCCGCCAAGCGCGCGGCCGCCATCGTAAAGGCCGTCACCAACTACAACGACCCCAAACTTTTGGCCGAGCTGTCCGAAGATTTGGGCGAGGCAATGGTGGGGATCAACGAGCAGGAGATCGCGCTCCTTATGGCGGAAAGAGGAAAGTAGAAAACAGCGTTCTGCCCCCAAGGTCAGGCTACAAGCGTAAGGAGTTACAAAAAAAACAACTATGGCAAAAATCGGCGTGCTCGCCTTGCAAGGCGCGTTTATAGAGCACGAACAAATCTTTTCCCGCTTGGGCGAAGAGGTATTCGAAATCCGGCAGAAAAAAGACTTTCCCGCGGATTTGTCCGCGATAGACGGACTGGTGATTCCCGGGGGCGAAAGCACCGTGATGGGCAAGCTTTTGCGGGAGTTGGACTTGTTCGACGGCATAAAGACGGCGATCGAAAAGGGCTTGCCGGTATTCGGCACGTGCGCGGGGCTGATTCTTTTGGCCAAAGAAATCGAGGGCGAAGCGCCGCATTTGGCGACGATGGACATTTGCGTACGCCGCAACGCGTACGGGCGGCAGATCGACAGCTTCGACGAAAAGGCGGTGATTCCCGCGTTTTGCGATAAACCCATGGAGTTGGTGTTTATCCGCGCGCCGTGGATAGAGCGCGTATTCGGCGGGGCGCAGGCGCTTGCATCGCTCGGCGGACATATCATTGCGGCGCGGCAGGACAACATGCTCGTCACGAGTTTTCACCCCGAACTGACCGCCGATCCGGCGGTACACGCGTATTTTTCGCGCATGGTACGGGAATACAAAAACAAACGGAAATAAGCAGGAGATGCGGCGGAAATGAATCACGGATTCTTGCGGGTCGGGGTGGCAAACCCCGAGATCAGAGTGGCAGACCCCGCCTACAATGCGGAAAAAATCGTTGCGATCGCAAAAAAGGCGGCGAAAGAGAACGTTGAACTTTTGGCGTTCGGCGAACTGTGCGTTACGGGGTATACGTGCGGCGATCTGTTTTTTCAAAAAGAACTTACCGACGGCGCGCAAGACGCGTTGCGAAAAATTCTCGACGAAACACGCGCGCTTGCCACGGTGCTGTTTGTGGGATTGCCCGTGCGGCACGAGGGCAAACTGTATAACGCGTGCGCCGTGTTGCAACGCGGCGTGATCTTGGGCGTGGTGCCCAAATGCAATCTGCCCGAATACGGCGAGTTTAACGAGTTGCGGTATTTTGCGTCGGGGGCGGATGCGTTCGGCGCGGTGTTTTTATGCGGCGCATACGCTCCGTTCGGACAAATGTTGTTCCGTTGCGGCGAAGTGGACGTGGGCGTGGAAATATGCGAAGATTTGTGGTCGCCCGTGCCGCCGTCGAGCGTGAGCGGCGCGCTCGTCACCGTCAATCTGTCGGCAAGCAGCGAAACGGTGGGCAAAGCGGATAAGCGGCGCACGCTGGTGAAAAGCCAAAGTATGCGCACCCTATCCGCCTATATTTACGCCGACGCGGGGCGGGGCGAAAGCACCGGCGATATGGTTTTTTCGGGGCACGGCATGATCGCGGAAAAAGGGAATATTTTGGCGGAAAACGCTCCGTTTGCGGACAACGCCCTCATCGTTGCCGATATAGATACCGAGTATTTGCTGTTCGAGCGCGCACGCAACAACACCGTGCGGTTCGGGCGCAAAGAGGGAGAACGGCAATTGACCGTTGTGCAACTGCCCGTTTGGCACGGGGCGCTTCGGCGGCAGGTAAGCCGATTGCCGTTTGTGCCGGAAAAAGATTGTGACGCACGCGCCGAGCTTATATTGAATATACAGGCAGAGGGGCTGCGTAAGCGCATGCAACACACGGGGCTTGACAAGCTCGTGCTGGGCGTGTCGGGCGGGTTGGATTCGGCATTGGCGCTTTTGGTGTGTTTGCGCACTCTCGAAAAGTTACAACTTCCGCGGAAGAATCTTATTGCGATTTCCATGCCCGGTTTCGGCACCACCGAAGAAACGGCGCAAAACGCATTGCTGTTGGCCAAAGAGAGCAAGGCCGATTACCGCATTGCGGACATCAAGGCGAGCGTGACGCAGCATCTCAAAGACATCGGGCACGATCTGAATGTGTACGATGCGGCGTACGAAAACGCGCAGGCGCGCATGCGCACGATGATTCTCATGGACGTAGCCAACGGCGAGGGAGCGATCGTAGTGGGTACGGGAGATCTGAGCGAAGCGGCGCTGGGATGGTGCACCTACAACGGCGATCATATGAGTATGTACGGCGTGAACGCTTCGGTGCCCAAAACGCTGGTAAAGCATCTTGTGGCGTACGAAGCAGCGCGTATCGGCGGCAAAACCGCCAAGACTTTGGACGGTATTTTGCACACCGAAATAAGCCCCGAGCTGTTGCCCGCCAAAGACGGCAAGATTGCGCAGAAGACGGAAGATATCATCGGTTCGTTCGATCAAAACGATTTCTTTCTGTTCTATGCGGTGCGGTGCGGGTGTACGCCCGAACGGACGCTTTTGTATGCGGCGGCGGCGTTCGGCGGCAAGCCGGACGATTATGCGGAATCGTTGGCGAAATTTTACAAGCGGTTCTTTGCGGCGCAATTCAAGCGTTCGTGCGTTCCCGACGGCCCCAAGGTGGGATTTTCGCTGTCGCCGCGCGGGGATTGGCGGATGCCGAGCGATGCGAGCGTGCGGTTATGGCTTGCGGCGCTCGAAAATAACGGAAATTAACCGCGACGAAGGCACATAGTATAATTACATGAAATTATTCGGTAAAAAAGCGGTACAACCGCAAAACCGCGTGGCTCTGTGTTTTGGCGGCGGCGGGGCGCGCGGCTTTGCGCATATCGGTGCGTTGCGTGCTTTTGAGGAAGCGGGACTGAAGTTTGACGTAGTGGCCGGTACGAGCGTGGGCGCTTTGGTGGGCGCATTGTACGCGTTCGGCGTGTCGAGCGAAGTGATGAAGCGTTACGCCGCTTCGCTGGAGATGCGTGATTTGCACAACGGTATTCTGCTTACGCCCAACGATCCGATGAAGATCGGGAAAGTCGCCACCGATCTTTTGGGCGGAGTCGATATCGCGAACGCCGGAACAAAATTTGCGGCGGTGGCCGTCGATCTGATCGAAGCGGAACAAGTGGTATTGGACAGAGGAAACGTAGGCGCTGTAGTCGCGGCTTCTTGCGCGGTTCCCGTGCTGTATCGGCCGTTATCCTACGGCGGGCGGCATCTTGTGGATGGGGGACTTCTCAACAATATCCCCGCCGACGTGTGTCGCATGTTGGGCGCTACGCGGGTTGTTACGGTGGACGTGAATCCCACGCGCGGCGGCGGAACGGCGGGATTGGGGCTTATCGACGTGCTCAAGGCTACGTTTCACATTATGTCGGGCAACGCATCGACGGAGGGTTTGCGCCTGAGCGATGTGATTGTAGCGCCCGACACGAGCGAATTTTTGTCGACGAGCAAGACGGGCTGGGAAAAGATGATCGAGCTTGGATACGCTGCCGCGATGCAGGCGATGCCCGATATCGAAAAACAGATGCGCGCGTAGCGCGCAAATCGGAGGGAAAGTTATGGCGCAAAAGAAGGGAAATGCCCAAGCGGAAAACAACAAAAAGATTTGGCTCGTGCGTATTACGGTGGCGTTGATACTGATCGCCGCATTGCTCGTAAGCCTTATATGGACGGACGCGATCAACCGCAAGTTCGGACTTATCAAAACGGAAGAAAAGCCGTACGACGGTGAATACAGCGCGCAGGAAATCATTGAACTGGGCGGCGATCTCAATGTGCATTTCGTGGACGTTGGGCAAGGGGACGCATGTATTATCGAGTTTCCCGACGAGCGCACCATGCTGATCGATGCGGGCGACACGCATACCAAAAATAAGACCGCGTTGCTCGATTACATAGAAGAGAACATCAACGACGCAGAGGGCAACGACATCACGTATTTCGATTTTGTGGTACTCACACATCCCGATTCCGACCATTGCGGCGGCATGTACGACGTGCTCACCCAATATCCCGCCAAAACGTTTTACCGTCCGAGCGTGTATTCTTCCTATACGAAAAACGGATTTACCGACCCCGATACTTCCATCGACCGCACGAACAAAAACAACGTGAAGGACACGGCGGCATACGGCAAGGCGATAGAAGCGGGGTATAACCAAGATAAGATCAACGGCGTGGAAAGCGAAGTGATCGTAACCAACTTCCTTTCGGACGGCGACGACGCGATGATCACGCCCGAGGGCGTGGAAGAGGGCGCGCCCGACTACTATGAGTTCACGTTTTTCGTTTCGGAAACATCGTATACCGACAACAATAACTATTCGCCCGTTATGATCCTCGAATATCATGAAAAGCGTTTTATGCTTTCGGGCGACGCCGAGAAAAAAGCGGAAGAAAATTTCGTTGCGCTTGCCAAAGAAGGCAAGGGTAACTATGCGATGTTTACCGAGGATTTTACGGTAGACGTGTTTAAGTTGGGACACCACGGAAGTAGCACAAGTAGCAGCGAAGCGTTTATCGAAGCTATGACCACCGCGGAAAACCGCCCCAATATCAAGGCGGTGATCTCTTGCGGAGAGGGCAATAAATACAAGCATCCGCACCAAGAGGTGCTCGACCGATTGCTTTCGTTGGGATTTTCGCAAGACAATTTCGTTCGCACGGACGTGAACGGCAATATTGCCATGAGCGTGCGCGGGGAAACGAGTGCGAGCGGCGGTGCGCCGGTCTACGAGTTGTATATGGGGGCGGAAGCGGTGCGGCGCACCGCGGCCGCGGTGGGCAACGATACGATTCGTCTTACCTGGACGGAGATCGTGATATTGGCGATTGTCGTTATTATAGCGATTCTTATTGTGGCGCCCATTGCGGCGCAAGTGCGCAAAAAAGCCGATCGGGCGGTAAAAGCCGCCAAAAAGGGCGGTAGCCGCCGATGAACGAAAACGAAAATGAAAAGATCGTCTGCGATCGGGCGGCGGAAGAGGAGCGGAGCGCGAGGGGAAATCCCGCGGAAAAACGACGGGGAAGAGATACGTTTGCGTTGCAAAAATCCCCGGTGTTCGGGATCGTCGTAGTGATGCTGTTTACGCTGGGCATTGTACTGATGCCGGGCGAAAAACTCGGCGCTTTGCTGTTGGGCGAAAAGGGCGTCGATGCGCGCAATCTCGGAAATGCGCTTTTTCGTATCGTGGGCGCGGGCGTTATGGTTTGGCTTGCGACGGACCTCGGGTTGCGGATTTTCGGGTTGCGCAAAAGACTGCACGGTTTTTTGTGGGCGCTTCCTTTTTTGGTCGTAGCCGTCGATAATCTGCCCATTGTGGGACTGGCGCGCGGAGAAGTCTCGATTTCGGCGGGGATAGGCAGTTGGATGCTGTTTGCTTTCCATTGTCTTTCGGTGGGACTATTCGAAGAAATCGTGTTTCGCGGCGTGATCTTTCCGCTTATATTGCAAAAAGCCCCCCATACGCGTAAAGGGATATTTTGGTCGCTCATGCTCTCTTCGGCGCTTTTCGGAGCCGTCCATCTGGTAAATCTGCTTTCTTCCGATCCTTTGTCGGTACTCATGCAGATCGGATACAGTTTCTTGGTGGGCGCTATGTGCGGTATGGTATTTTTGCTGTGTCGCAATATTTTCGCGTGTGCGTTTTTGCATGCGTTGTTCAATTTCTGCGGACTTATGGCCGACGAACTCGGTTCGGGGGTTGTGTGGGATGCGGCAAGCATTGTGCTTACCGCCGTTGTGGCGGCGGCGGCGGTTGCGTACGGCATCTGGTTGATGGTGTACAAGGTGGACGGACCAAAGGCGTTTTTGCTTTTCGGCGAAGAGGGGATTTCTTAGGGGATCGATTCGGCTTTACGAAAAAGCGGGTTGGGCGCGGGGCGGCAGTACGCTTTGCGCTTTTTTTTCGGCATAAAAAACTTTTGACAATAATGAAAACTTTTCATGCAACATACACAAATTAACACCAAATTTATATGCTTTATCACAGACAAACAATTGACTTTATCGGGCGGAAAGGGTATAATTATCTCCGTAGCGTTGCATCTTGGGTTTGTAGCGCTCGTTTTATCGAAGCAGAAGAAAGTGTAGGTTCGACAAGGGTGTCGCGAATACTATAGTGTATTTTTGCACCCTTTTTTCATTTGCGGGCATTTTGATCGGACCGAATATCTATCAACGTTGGAGATGGAATTATGACAAGAAGAAAGAAAATCTGCGCATCGCTTATCATGTTGGCCGTGTTTGCGGTCACTACGTTTTCGACTGCGTTTTTGTATCCGGCGCGGACGGTATCTTCCGTAAAAGCATCGTCCGGCGGTTCCATTAAAGAAGTTACCGAACAGTATGCTTCGTTGGCGTACGATACCGACAAATTCGGCACAAACGTCAGCACTTTATCCGACGTGGCAAAGAAGGAAAAGTATATCACGTTGATTGCCGATTTGCCTGTGGCGACGATTTCCGACGCGGCGGGAGACGATACCGTACACGGTATCGTGGGGTCGGCCCGCTATAACGACACCGCCAAAAAGATCAAAACACAGCAGAACAAATTATTGCGCGCTTTGAAAAAAGCGGGTATTTCGTATACCGTAGAGGCCAGATACAATACGGTGCTTTCCGGCGTGGCGGTAGAGATCGAGACGAAAGATTTCGAGCGTGCCGAAGAAATCGTGCAGTCGTTGGGCGGCGAGGCTATGGTTTCCGAACTGTATTACAGCCAGCAGACCCTTTCGTATACGACCGACGGCGTTTCGACTTCGGCGGCGAATGTGACGGTCAACGACGTAAACGTACATGAAGAAACGGGTATATTCGACAGCAGCGACGTGGATTACGACGGAACGGGCGTAGTCGTAGCGGTATTGGATTCCGGCTTCGACTATACGCATACCGCTTTTACTTCTACGGAGGCGCAACCCGATTCTTCCAAAATCGCCATGACGCGCAGCGACGTTGCCGACCGTATCGTAAAGACGAGAGCTTACGAGATGGACAATTCGCTGACGGCCGCCGACGTATACGTATCGGATAAAATTCCGTATGCGTACGACTATGCCGACAAAGACGCCGACGTGTATCCGCTGGAGAGCGAACACGGCACGCACGTGGCGAGCATTATCTCCGGTGCGGACGACGTGATCACCGGCGTGGCGCCCAAAGCGCAGTTGGTACTGATGAAAGTATTCTCCGACGTGGACGAGGGCGCTAAGCAGAGCGATATTCTCCGTGCGGTGGAGGACAGCGTAACGCTCGGCGTGGACGTTATCAACATGAGTCTCGGTATGAACGCCGGTTTTGCGCGCGAAGACGATACCAAGCGTACCGGCGAGATTTACGATGCGGTGCGGGATGAAGGGATCAGCTTGATTGCCGCGGCTTCCAACGCGTACAACTCTACGTACGGCAGTGAGGCCAACGGAAATTTGCCGCTTACGTCCAATCCCGATTCGGGTTCCGTAGGTTCGCCTTCTACGTACGAGGCAGCGCTCAGCGTGGCGAGTATCAGCGGTGTGAAAACGGCATATATGGAATTCAACGGCGAGCCGATCTATTATTTGGAAGCAAGCAACGCGGCCGGTAAATTGTATGACTTTGTGGATATCATGCTCAAAGGCAACGAGAGCGCTTCTTTCCAGTATGTGACGGTTCCGGGCATCGGCGACAGCTATGTGGGCGTAGACGTAAAAGGGAAGATCGCACTTGTCCGTCGCGGTCGCACGACGTTCGAAGAAAAGGTTGCGGCGGCTTACCGTGCCGGTGCGATCGGCGTAATTATTTACAACAACGTATCCGGCGATATTCGCATGAGCGTGGGTAACTACCTCTACGATTGGGGTATCGGCTGTATTTCCATGTCGCAGGACGACGGAGAAAAATTGGCCGCACAGAGCAGCGGCGTCATCCGACTGTCCAAAAACAACCTGGCCGGTCCGTTCATGTCCGACTTCTCGTCTTGGGGGCCGGCGCCCGATCTGGGCATCAAGCCGGAAATCACCGCCCACGGCGGCGAGATTTATGCGGCAATCCCCGGCCAAGGGTACGACCGACTTTCGGGTACGAGCATGGCGTCGCCCAATCAGGCGGGCGTGCATGCGCTTGTGCGTCAGTACGTAATCGAGCACTTCGATACGTTCTGCCCCGGCGTGGACAAAGAGAAGGCGGAGGGGCGTAAAGCGATTGCGGCGGTGACCAATCAGCTTTTGATGTCTACCACCGATATCGCGTACAACGAATTCGGCAATCCCTACTCGGTGCGTAAGCAAGGAGCGGGACTGGCGAATCTTCTGAATGCCGTCAATACGAACGGCTACGTGACCGTAAAAGACAAGAATGCGGAGGAGGAGCGGGAACTCGACCGCACCAAACTCGAATTGGGCGACGATCCGCAAAAGACGGGCGTATACACGTTTGATTTTACCGTAAAGAATATTTCCGCTACCGATTCGCTTACGTATACGCTGGGAGCGCTTACGTATACCGAGACGGTTTCCAAGACGCTTACCGACAAAGATAAAACGGTCAGCAGCGAGCGCGCTTATATGCTCGACGATACCGCCGTCACCGTAAGCGGCAACGGTGTGTCGGGCAACAGAGTGACGGTAGGGCCGCACAGCCAAACCGAAATCCGCATGACGTTGACGCTCAGTGCGGCTGCCAAAAAGTATTTGGACGACAGCTTCGAAAACGGTATGTACGTGGAAGGGTTCGTCACGCTGAAAGCGGAGAGCGGAAGCAACGGCGGTATCCATCTCAACGTGCCGTATCTTGCGTTTTACGGAGACTGGACGCAAGCGCCGATGTTCGATCTGACGTACTTCGAAACCAATCCCGACGAGATCAACGAAGCGATTGACGACGAAGACAAAACCAAGCCCGACGCATATGCTACGCGTCCTTTGGCGGGCTTTACCAGCGACTACATCGGACACATGGGCGCCTACTACTTCCAGCAAGATCCGAGCAAAGTGCAGATTCCCGCACAGGAAGAGCATATCTCCATGACCAACTCTACCGACGGACTCAACTATATCTACAGCGTGTGGGCCGGTTTGTTGCGTCCCGCAAAAACGATGGACGTTACGATTACCGACGTGGTCACGGGACGGCAGATTTATCAGGTGACCAAGACCAACCAACGTAAGTCCAACAGCTATGGGGCGGGCATTTCGATGAGCGCCGTCGATATAGGATTCCACGTAGCGGACTACGATCTGAAAAACAATACGCAATACACGGTGAAACTCGAAGGGCATCTCGATTATACGCGCGACGGCGCTACGCAGTACGACGAAGCAGGGAAAGTGGTGCAAGAGGCGACCAACCGGAAAAACACCTACGAATTCACTTTCACCACCGATTTCGAGGCGCCCAAGATTACCGACGTACGCTACTATACCGAATACGACGACGCGACCAAACAGACCAAGCTTTTTGCCGATATCGACGTGTACGACAATCATTACGCCATGGCGCTTCGCGTGGGCACCTGGAACGGTCGGACGCTGGTAGAGGAAGACTATCCTACGCCGATTTACGGCGATCGTAATTCGACCAGCACCGTTACGGTGGAATTGACCGATTGGATGAAGTATACGAACGAGGCGTACCCCACGCCCGGTAAATTCATGGTCTTTGCGTACGACTATGCGATGAATTCGGCTATTTACGAGTTGACGCTTCCGCAAGACGTGCAGGCTATGTATTTTGCCGAGAGCGAAATCAAGATCAGCCGTTACGAGACCAAAGAGTTGCAACCCGTATTGTATCCCGCGGAATCGTTTGCTTCTCTTTTGGTATACGAGTCGGACGACGAGAATATTGCCAAAGTGGTAGACGGAACGTTGGTGGGCGTCAATCGCGGTACGACGTATATTACCGTAAAAAGCGGTTCGACGGACGAGAACGCCGCCGACGTCAGTCAGCGGATTCGGGTGACGGTACTCGGAGAGGAGGACCCTGGTTTCAGCAGGTACGACCGTCCTATCGTCAAAAGTTTTGCGCTTACCGGATACCATACCGACTTTGCTTATTACGAGCGCTTCAGCGACAGCCGCAATATCGGCACGACCGACAGTGAAATCAAATTCGGTTCCAAGAGTCTGACGATGTTCCCCGGCGAATCGATTACATTGCGGTGGAATCTTTCGACGTATTTCGATGCCGACATATCGTTCAGTTCTAGTGACGAAAGCGTAGTGAAAGTCGATGCCGCTACCGGTAAAATTACCGCGGTAGGGACCAGCACGGCCGTGCGCCGCGCCGTTATCACCGCCGTGGTCAACGGCACGAACAATCTCTATACCGACGCCGTGGTGGTTTCGGTGGAAAATCCGTATGTGACCAACAGCGGCGCCTATTTGTCGGCGTACAAAGGCATCGGCGAAGATAACGCCGGCAACGTGGAAATTCCGGCGCGTCTCAATATTACGCAGATTTCCGAATTTGCGTTCTCGCTTACCAAAAGCGTAGACAAAGAGACCGAGCCGACCGAAGAAGATCCGTACTATACGACCAGCGGGCCGGTGGGCGAACAGCGTCCCGCAGGCTACCGTATCAAATCGGTCATTATTCCCGAAGGTGTGGAAGTGATCGGAAGATATGCTTTTGCGTATATGACTTCGTTGGAAAAGGTCTATCTGCCCTCCACGCTTCGGCAAATCAACGCCGGTGCGTTTGAGGGATGCGCGTCGCTCACGACGGTTGTCGGGCTGGAAAACGTCAAGATTATCAGTAAAGACGCTTTCAAAAATTGCAGTAAGCTGAATAACACCAAGCGCTTCTCTACGCCGGCCACGGTGGAATTCCGTCTCGATGCCGCAATCGGCATCGGCGCAGGCGCGTTCAGCGGTACGGGTATCCGAAAAGTCGAGCTTCCCAACGTGCAATCCGCAGGTGTGGGTGCGTTTGAGAACTGCACGAGCCTTACCGAAATCTCGTTTGCTTCCAAGATCAAAATCGACAGCTCTATCTTCAAGGGTTGCACCAATGTAAAGAGTATTTCCATCAACGCGCCGGTTATAGCCGACGAAGCGTTTGCCGATTGCAAAAATCTGACCAGAATCGTATTGGGTGCGGACGTGGCGGAAATCGGTGCGCGTGCCTTTGCCGGTACCAAAATCGCCGAATTCAAAGTGGATCCCGGCAATACCGTCTTTACGGCGGATGCCACCGAAAAGGGGCTTTTGTACCGCGGAACGGATAAATCCGTTTTGGCGGCGGTAGCGCCCGGAATTGCGCTTACCGACGGAACGCTTACTTTGCCCCAAAGCGTGACCCGCATCGGCGTGGGAGCGTTCTCCAATCTGTCGAAACTGACGAGTGTGACGGTAAGCGACGGAACGGACGTTGACGATTATGCGTTCTACGGATGCGCGTCGCTTACGCAAATCAACGGTGTTTTGGGACGAGTGGGAACCTATGCGTTTGCCGGTACGAGTCTTGCGACCGCGCCGATTCTCGGTGGTGCGAGTTCGGTCGGCGCATATGCGTTTGCGCAAGTGGGAGATACGGCGCCGCAATTTACGACGCTGACCGTTCCTGCGGAATGCATCGTGGGAGAAGGCGCGTTTTACAGTTGTGCCGGTTTGGAGAATGTGACGATAGGAAAGGACGCCGTGCTTGGATTCGGCGCGTTCTACGGTTGCACGCGCTTGCAAAGCGTAGCGTTTACGCCGCGCACCGTGGGCGGTAGTCTTTCGGAAATTACGGTGGGAGACTATGCTTTCTATAACTGCGGCAGTCTTACCGACGTAGAAGGATGGGAAAACGTCGTAGCAGTGGGCAACTTCGCGTTCAGCGGCGATACGGACAATGCGGTGCCGCAGATTGCGTCGTTGCATTTAAGTAGTGCAAAAGCGATCGGTATGTTTGCGTTTGCAGGCAACCGTACGCTTACGGAAGTTACCGTTGCGGACGTCCTTGCAACTATCGGGGACGGAGCTTTCTACGGCGCGGAGAGTCTCGAAACCTGGACGGGAAACGTGTCGGCGACCATCGGCTTGGCCGCATTTGCGGGCGCCGGAATTACCGACTTTGCGCCGTTTGCGCAAGCCGCCGAAATCGGGGCGTATGCGTTCAGTCGGTCGCAATTGCTTGGTGCGGTGGATCTGACGAACGTAGAAAAAGTGGGAGAGGGCGCGTTTTCGGGTACGCAAGTGCGGAACGCGGTTCTCAAAGAAAACAGCGAAATTCCCGCGCAACTCTTTGCCGGCGTGCCGCTGACGCAAATCGGAAATCTCGAGACCGTTACGAAAATCGGCGCCGAGGCGTTTGCGGACGCGCAGATAACGGAGGCCGACGTAAGTGCGGCGCAATATATCGGGCGCCTGGCGTTCCGGAACTCCGCGTTGCGTACCGTTCGTCTCGGAGAAGCGTTGGCAGATATGGGAGACAATCCGTTTGCGGGTACCCTTTTGGGGCGTTTCTCGCAAGAGGCGGTAACCGACGACGATTTCCATATGGCGTATACGAGTTACGACTTTGCCGTTTCCGATACCGTCAAGGTGATCGACGGCGCTCTGTACGTGCAATTGCGTACCGGCGGCCTGGAGCTTGTGACTTATCCCGGCGCGGCGACGGCGGGCGCGTTTACCGTGGCGGAAGGTACCGTGCGTGTTTCCGATTATGCGGCGGCATACAACGTCTTCTTGACTACGGTGAATTTGCCGTATTCGCTCCGTTCCGTCGGACACGCGGCGTTCTACGGTTGCAATCGGTTGGCGGTTGTCAACTTCGGCAGTATTGCGGCGCCGGTACTGGAAGCGGCCTATGATGCCGACTATATCGAGTGGTCGGAAGAAAGCGGCGCGAACGGACAGGAAGCGCTCAATGCGGCACAGCTTATCGGCATGAAGTCGTCCAAGTATGCGGCAAACTATACGACGAGCGCGGTGGACGTATTATTCAACAACAATTTCATCGGGTATGTCGGTAAGGTACACAACCTTACGATGACCTATCCCAAGAACGGAACGGGTTACGACGCGTACGTTATGGATGCGTATTTCGATCATAAAGTGGTTGCGGCTACGGTGGCCGACGACGTGACGAGAAACGTCATTGCCATGATCGATGCGTTGCCTTCCGTAATTTCGCTGAACGATGCGGCGGCGGTTGCGGCGGCGCGCCTTGCGTACGATCAGATTTCCGACGCAGAGCAGGCGGCGCTCGTGACCAATCTGGAAACGTTGCAACGGGCGGAACGGAGTATTCGCGCTTTGCAAGACACTACCGCCCCCAAGCCGGACGACGAAAAACCCAATTCGTCGGCGAAGGGAAAAGAAGGCATGTCGGGCGGCACGATTGCGCTTATCGTTATTGTAGCGGTGCTCGGCGCAGGTCTGATTGCGGTAGTCGTATTGTGGCAGTGGACGAATATCAAAAAGCTGATTGCGCGTATCGGCGATGCGGCAAAGAAGAATAAGGAAGAAAAAGCGTCCGAAACCGAAAGCGAAGAGGATAAGGCGGAGGAAGCGGAATCCGTAGCGCTTTCGGACGATGCGGCCGCGACGCAAAGCGCGCCCGCGGAATCGGAAGAGAGCGGTGCGGCGCAAGAAGCGAAACCCGCCAAAAAACCTTCCGGCAAAAAGAAGACGAAAGCGCCTTCCGCGGCAGATACGTCGGCAAGCGAAAAGGCCGACTCCGACAGCGCAGCTGCCGAGAAGGAGGAGTGAGTATGAAAAGAGCAATTTCTCTGATTTTAACGGTGGCCCTTGCCGTGACGGTGGGGCTGGTTGCGGCGGCTTGTAACGATAAACCGTCGGCAGGCGCTACGGAGTATACCGTGACGTTCGATTACAATTACGACGGTGCGCCCGCGCCCGCCGAACAAACGGTGAAATCGGGCGAAAAAGCCACCAAGCCGACCGATCCCACGCGTTCGGGCTATCGATTCAACGGCTGGCATTATTTGGGCGTCGCGTATGATTTCAATGCCGAAGTGACGGCGGATATCACGGTAGAAGCCTATTGGAAAGACGCGTCGGCCGTAGAGGAACCCGCGGCAGTCACGTACGGCGTCAGATTTATCGATGCGGAAGGGGTGACGTACGATTTCGGCGGTTCCAAACCCGAAACGGCCGTAAAAGACAGCAGTTTGCGGTTTGCCGTAAGCGTGTCGCCGTATTATACGGGAGAAGCGGTTGTCAAAGCCAACGGAGAAGTGTTGCAAAAGGACGCCGACGGCGCCTATGCGACTACCGTTACGTCCGACGTTACCGTTACGGTGGAAGGCTTGAAAAAAGATACTTCCCGCATGACCGGTAGCGGCACGGAAAGCAATCCCTACGTGATCTCCCGCCCCATACACTGGATCGAATTTGTGCGCAAAGCCAACGATTATCTTGCGTACAGCTCCATGCATTACGAATTGGGCGCGGATATCGACTTCCGCGGCGAAACGATTCCCATGGTGGATCAGTTCACCGGGACTTTGGACGGAAAGGGACATAAGATCAGCAATTATTCCATTCAGTACAGCGAGTCTGTTTCGGGTATGCCCGAAGTGTATACGATGGTGGGGCTGTTCCAATATATCGCTATGGCGAGCGTTCGCAATCTGACGCTGGAGAACTATATGATCTCGGTTACTTCCAACAGCGTGGTGCGTATCGGCGGATTGGCGGGGACGTCGGTTTCCAGCGATATCATCGGTTGTAACGTGAGCGGTGAAATTTACTTTACCAATACGCACGGATATTACTTCTACGTAGGCGGCGTTGTGGGACATCTTGCGACGGGTCTGTCCGGGTACGGTTCGGCGATTATGTTTGCCAACGTAGACGTGGATATCTACGGGGATGCGACGGGCTTTGCGGGCGGCGTGGCAGGATCGGTTGCGGGCATGAACGCGCAGTCTCCCTCGTATATTGCGAATTGCGCCGTGACCGGAAATTTCTCCGTGGGGCATGCGGGCGGTATCGTAGGCAGCTTGGAAGCCTACTCTTCGGTGACCGACAGTTATTTTGTGGGCAGTATTGCGGCCGATACGAGCGAGTTTGCGGGAGAAGACGCCGTAGCGGGCGGTATTGCCGGCAGTGTGTACGGCTATGAGACGGTGATCGACGGTTGCTTCAGCATGGCAACGCTTACGGTCGAATCGTCGGACGAACAATTCAATTTCTCGGGCGAGATTTTTACGAGCACTACCATGACGTTGTTGTCCGACGTGGCGGCAACCGCCGTGCCTTCGTTGGTACGCAACAGCTACTACGTGCGGGGCGAAGAATTTGTCACGCATGACGGAAAGACGGCGACGGAAGTGCTCTCGCACGAAGCGCTTTTGCAACTTATGCATTGGGATGCCGGCTCCTGGACGGAAGGACAAACGCTGTATCCCACGGTCAACGCAAGCGGGTATAGCGAAACGAAATTTGCGTACAGCGTTTTATTCCCCGGATACAAAATCGCCAACCGCGATGCCGATAAAGCGCCGTTCGACGGGAGATACGATTTCGACAATGTGAGAATGTATATGCCCGTTTGCTGGTTGTTCGGCAATAACGCAGTCGGCGTGTATATGGA
>CAMUPJ010000020.1 GCA_947090725.1 uncultured Clostridia bacterium | reverse complement strand
CGGGTCGCAACCGTTACGTAGGGTATTTGATCTCATTGGGAATGTATTCGTTCCGCGGCATGAAAGTAGGGCTTGATTGCGCCAACGGCAGTGCATGGAATATTGCGCGCTCGGTTTTCGAAGCGTTGGGCGCGACGACTTACGTTATAAATGCGGCTCCCGACGGACTCAATATCAATGAAAATGCAGGGTCTACGCATTTGGACGGTTTGCGTAAATTCGTAAAGGACAATTCGTTGGACGTCGGATTTGCGTATGACGGTGATGCCGACCGTTGCCTTTGTGTGGACGAGAGCGGCAACGTGGTGAGCGGAGATCATATCCTGTATATTTACGGACTGTATATGAAGGAGCGGGGGAAACTGGTCAATAATACGGTAGTTACCACGGTTATGTCCAATTTTGGATTGTATAAAGCATTCGACGAAGCCGGCATAGCGTATGTCAAAACGCCCGTGGGGGATAAATACGTATACGAACATATGGCGGCGCACGGAGACCGTCTCGGCGGCGAACAATCGGGGCATATCATTTTCTCCAAGTATGCTACGACGGGCGACGGAATCCTGACCAGTCTCAAATTGATGGAAGTTATGATGGCGCGCAAATCTCCGCTTTCCAAACTGGCGGCCCCTGTGCGCATTTATCCGCAAGTCCTGTTGAATCTCAAAGTCGCCAATCGGGAAGCAGCTTTGGCCGATGCCGACGTGCTTGGCGCCGTCCGACACGTCGAGACCACATTGGGGGAAAGCGGACGAATTCTTATGCGAGCTTCCGGCACCGAGCCGCTCATCCGCGTGATGGTAGAGGCGGAATCGGATGAAGTGGCGCAGTCCTGTGCCGAAGAAGTTGCAGCCGTTCTGCGCAACAAGGGGTACGCAGCCGTCTGATCACCGAGATTTCTTAAAAAATTTGCAATATCTTATAGAATTTACTTGCATTGGAAATAAGTTTTTCATAACGAACTTATTCCAATGCATTTTATTTTAGCAAAAAAGACAGAAGCTTTTCGTAAGAAATGCATCGGAAATTTGTTCGTCCGATTTTTTATCGGGCGTGAGTGCGAAAATTCCTGCCAATGTATCTTGTATCGCTTGCGGTTTGTTTATAGCGGTACGGTGGATAAGATCAGAAAGAGAAGATAACTGGCGGTCATAAGAGAGCCGCAGGAGATTGTGACGACGTGACCGAGGCGTCTTCGTTCGGGAGCGAATATACGAACGCAAAGCAGAGTCAAAGCGATGAGCGCTGCCGTTGCGCCCAGGATGAGAAGCAGTGCGGATTGAAAACCTTCGGTACTGCCTTGGAAATACGGATAAATGTTTGTGTTTCCTTTTTTGAAACTGAGGAAATCGGCTAAAACGAGAATAAAGAAATTAAAGATACAACTCCCCAGGATATTGCCGAACGACGCGTCGAAGTTACCGCGGCGACACAAAGAGAGGGTAGAAACCAATTCGGGAAGCGAAGTGGTAACCCCGAGCAACAATGCCCCCGCAAACGTTTTGCCGAGGCTGAGTTTGTCGGCAATCGCATCGGAAACGTAGGTGATGGCGATACTGGCCGCTACCAACAGAACCGCGGCGGCAATGAATCGGAAAATGAGTTGTTTGGTGGAGATGGGAGATTCGACTTTCTCGCTCGGGGCTTCCGTTTTGGGCGTTAAAAAGAGCGTTGCTACGTAAACGGCAAAAATAAACGGCGATATGAGATTGATAAATCCGAGCGTGGGCGTACCTTTGACGAAAATAGCTATCGCGATCAAACCGTAGGCAAGCAGACATGCGCCTAACGTAAGGAGATGACTTTTGCCGAGTTTGTTTTTGGAAAGGCCGCGAAACATGATGGCAACCGTAAATCCGATGATAGCCAGATTGAAGAGATTACTTCCCAGGATGTTGCCTGTAACGAGACTGTTTTCATGCAGAAAAAGCACCGCCGAAATGCTGGTAAACAGCTCCGGCAAGCTGGTGACGGCGGCCAGAAGAACGCCGCCGATGAACGCGCCCGATACGTTGGTGGTTTTATCGAGTAAATCCACGTATTTCGAAAGTTTCAGCGACAAAAATACAACGAGCGCCGCGAGCAGAAAAAATGCAACGTAAACCATATTTTCATTATACCACCTTGGCATGAAAATACGCAAGTCGCTTGCGGAAAAAAAGGCATACTTCGGCGAAAAACTTTGGAAGATTTTTTGCGGTCGGGGCAAAAAACTTGATTATTGCGACCTTTTATACTATAATTATATTGGGTACGAATAACAAACCTGCATTAGGAGATAATTATGAGCAAATTCTTTTGCGATTCCAACAGCGAAGTATGGTTCACGCGGTTTGACGAATTGCAGGCAACTTGCATCGGTATGCCGTATACGGTGGACGGAAAAGAGTCTTTTTACGATTTGGGGCGTAATACCGACAACCGTGCGTTTTTCGACGCCATGCGCAAAGGGGCCAACGTGAAAACGCAGGCGTTGAACGAAAACGATTATATCGAATATTTCGAGCCGGTTTTGGCAGACGGCGAAGACATTCTGTACGTGCATTTTTCCCGTGCCATGTCGGGTACGTTCGATTCGATGGAAAAGGCGATTGCAAGTCTGAAAGAGAAGTATCCCGCACGCAAAGTTACCGTCGTGGATACTAGGAATATCAGTATGGGCGCCGGTATGGTGGTGTATTATGCGGCCAAAAAGCACGCGGAGGGCGCTACCGACGAAGAAGTGGTGCGGTTTGTCGAGTCGTTCCGTGAAAAAGTCAGGGTATATTTCACCGTAGACGATCTGGTGTATCTCAAGCGTGGCGGCCGACTCAGTGCATTCAAGGCAATGATGGGAACCATTTTCAGTATTAAGCCCATCATTTCCACCAATGAAGAGGGAAAGCTTGTCAATATTCTCAATGCCAAAGGACGCAAGAAGTCCATCAAAACGTTGGTGGATTATCTGGAGAGCGACAAAGTGGATTTGTCGTATCCTATTTCGATCATGAATGCGGATACCGACGAAGATGTGGCGGTAACGGTGGATATGATCCGTGAGAAATATCCGCAGGCGGAAATCTGGCAGCAGCTTGTCGGCCCGGTTGTGGGATGCCATTGCGGTCCCGACACGATCGGTTTGATTTTCGTATCGGCGGAAAATAAAGCGTAAAGGATGCAAATGCATTGGTCAAAAAAAGTTTTATAGCACTGATAGCAATGCTGGTAGGTATGTTTTGCGGTTGTACGCAGGCGTATCATACCGAGTCGTATGCTTTCCGCTATTACGAACAATGCAGTAAAGAGGTATTCGGCAACGGAATTACCTTTCAGGCGGCGGTGCGCGGCGGAGACACGCAGGCGGCATTGGCGGAGATGTCCGCTCTCTTGGAAGATATCAATTCCGACATGAGTCTGACGTTATCGGCGAGCGCGCTTACTCGGTTCAACAGTGCGGCATGCGACGAAAAGATCGAGATCTCCCGTAGCACGTACGAGGTGATCGAGCGGTCATTGGCGTTATATCGGGAAACCGACGGGGCTTTCAATATTGCCGTGTATCCGCTCACTCGGTTGTGGCATGTGGACACCGAAGGACTGAACCGATACGGCATGTTCGGCGGCGAAGAACCGCCGTCGCCGCCCGATTACCAAACCGTGCTAGACACAGCCCGACATTGCGATCCTTGCAATTTGCTTCTTTTTGACGAAAACGGGCGTTATTATATTGCCAAAACGGATCCCGAACTGAAAATCGACTTGGGTGCCGTTGCAAAAGGATATGCCGCCGATAAATGCAAGGAAATTGCCGAGGCGCACGGCGTGGAGTCGGCGCTTATCAATATCAGCGGCAATATCTGTCTGATCGGTTTGTGGTATCATCCCGATCGGAAACAGTATGTCCGTTGGGAAGTGGGGGTTACCAATCCGCGTCCGCGCGGCGGATTGGGCGGCAATGTGTGCGCTCTCTCGGTGCCGGAAGGAAAAACGCTTGTGACCAGCGGCGATTATGTTCGGTTTTACGGAACGCATACCGACGACGGAGAACTGTACGTGCCGCACATTATGGACGGCCGTACCGGATTGCCGCTGTCGGTTGCATACCGGGAAGGGCAATATGCCAATACCGTCGATCACATTATATCTGCGACGATTATTTGCGAGGATTCGACGATGGCGGATGCGTATGCTACGGCAGTTTGTCTCATGGGACGGGAAACGGCGACGGAATTTATGCGTTCGCACGGGCTAAGCGGTATCCTCTTTACGCAGGACGGCAAAATGGTGCTGGTGGGCGTTACGCAGGATACTACGGGCGAAGCGTATCTTATCCGCGGAGATATGTTTTCCGACTATCGCTCGTATACCGTAGAGGAAATTGCCGTTGGATGAAAAGAGGATAGAGTATATTCGCGCAAAGCGTTTTCCGCTCGGAATATGCGATGCTGTCGTATTGGTGCTTGCCGTCGTGCTTACCGTTGTCCTCTTATGTACCTTGTACGGCGAAAAGGGTGACGGTGTGGAGATTGTGTACGGGACGGAACGCATGGTATTGCCGCTTTCCGTCGACACCCGACAGCGGGTCGGCGATTGCCTGACGGTGACCGTAAAAGACGGCGTTTGTTATGTGTCCGAGTCGGATTGCAAGAATCAGACCTGTGTGAAGACGGGAAAGATCGGGCGTATCGGTGAGACGATTGTGTGCGCGCAGAATAAAGTGGTAATTACCGTCATCGGGTACGACGGCTTGGTCGGTTCGGTCGGGCAGGGGTAAGGAGAGACTATGCGAACCAAACGAATCACGCGAATTGCTCTGTTTACCGCGGTTGCGCTGTTGCTCAATTTGTTGGAGTCGCTGCTGCCGCCGTTGTTGCCGTACGCACCGGGTGCCAAAATGGGGCTCGGCAATGTGGTTACATTAACGGCGCTCATACTGCTCGGGTATACCGACGCATATCTGATTTTGCTGTTGCGTTGTTTTCTCGGGAGCGTGTACGGAGGCAATCTTACGGCGCTTTTGTATAGCGTTCCCGCCGGCATTGCCGCATTGACCGTACAATTGTTGTTATATCATTTCTTGTATCGGTTTGTGAGTATTATGGGTATCAGTTTTTTGGGCGCCGTCGTGCATAATGCCGTACAAGTGGCGGTGGCAAGCGCGATGGTGGGGGTAAATCTTTCGCTTATGTTGCCGTTTATGTTGCTTGCGAGCATTATAGCGGGATTGTTTGTGGGCATTACGGCTTTTTTCCTGGTAAAATATATGCCCCCAAAAGTATATCTGCAACCTAAAACCAAGGAGTAAATTATGGACTTTACGTTTAGCGACAGAATGGCAGGGATGAACGGTACCGCCACGCGGGAAATATTCAAACTGTTATCCCGTCCCGAAATCATTTCGTTTGCGGGCGGATTGCCGGCCACGGAAGCGTTGCCCATTCAGGCGATACGGGATATCAGCGCCGAATTGTTGGGACGTGCCGATGCGTACAAGCTGTTGCAATACGGCACTACGGAGGGATATCCGCAACTGGCGGAAGAGATCGGCAAGCTGGTGCGGGAATTCGGCGTAACGGTGCAAGACCGTAGCAACGTGCTTGTGATCAGCGGCGGCCAACAGGGGATCGATCTCATGTGCAAAAGTCTTCTCAATAAGGGCGATACCGTTCTTGTGGAAGACCCCACGTATTTGGCGGCTTTACAGATTTTCAACTCTTACGAAGCGCGCGTCGTTGGAATGCGTTCGGCGGCGGACGGTATCGATCTGCAAGACATGGAGGAAAAGATCAAACTTCATAAGCCGAAACTGATGTATCTGGTGCCGACGTTTTCCAATCCTACCGGTAAAACGTATACGGCGGAAAATCGCAAGGGTATCGCGCGTATGACCGCCCAATACGGCGTGCCGGTTCTGGAGGATGATCCGTATGCGCGGTTACGGTTTTCCGGTGAAAAAGTGGACGCCCTCTATTCGTTTGCGCAAGACGATAACGTCGTATATATGGCTTCGTTCAGCAAAATTTTGTCGCCCGGATTGCGGGTGGGCGGTATCGTGGGGAATGCGTCGTTGATTCGCAAAATGGCTATCGGCAAGCAGGGCACCGATTTGCATACAAGTTCTTTGGCGCAAATGATCACGGCGGAGTATTGCCGCAGAGGATTACTGCAACCGTCGGTGCAGGCGAGTCTGCCGTTGTATCGGACGCGAAAGGAAGCTATGATGCAGGCGATTTCGCGGTATATGCCGCAGGAGTTCGTGCACACCGATCCCGAAGGCGGACTGTTTATTTGGGGAGAATTTGCGGGGTGCGATATCGACACGGCGGCGTTGTTGCCGCAGGCGGTACAGCGCAACGTGGCATATATTCAGGGACAGGTATTCTATGCCGACGGGCGGGGACGCAATACGATACGACTCAATTATTCCAATGCCTCTTGCGAACAGATCGAAATCGGCATAAAAGCGTTGGGACAATTTTTCAAAGAAGTACTACACAATAGGTAAAAGGAGAGCAATCATATGGCAAAGAAAAATGCGCTCGATATTTTGTACGAGCGGGGATTTATAGGGCAAACGGTATACGAAGACGATTTGCGCAAATTGTTGGACTCCGAGAGCGTACCGTTTTACGTGGGGTTCGATCCCACGGCGGACAGCTTGCATATCGGGCATTACATACCGGTAATGGCGATGGCGCATATGCAAAAAGCGGGACACAAACCGATTGCGCTGATCGGCGGGGGTACCGCTATGGTGGGCGATCCGTCGGGGCGCACCGATATGCGGCAGATGATGAGCAAAGAGACGATAGCGCACAACGTAGAGTGTTTCCGTAAGCAGCTCGGGCGTTTTGTCAGCTTCGAAGGCGAGAATGCGGCGCGTATGGTCAATAATGCCGATTGGTTGCTTTCTCTCAACTATATCGACTTTTTGCGCGAATACGGGCAATATTTTTCGGTCAATAAAATGATCACATGCGACTGTTTCAAGACGCGCATGGAAAAGGGACTCAGCTTTTTGGAGTTCAACTATATGCCCATGCAGGCGTACGATTTCTTGGTATTGTACCGCAAATACGGTTGCAAATTGGAGTTGGGCGGCAACGACCAGTGGAGCAATATATTGGCCGGAGCCGATCTGATACGACGCAAAGAACAGACCGACGCGTATGCGATGACCTTCAAACTGTTGCTCACGAGCGAAGGGAAGAAGATGGGTAAGACGGCCAAAGGGGCGCTTTGGTTGGACGGCAATAAGACGACGCCTTACGAATTCTATCAGTACTTCCGAAACGTGGAAGATGCGAAAGTAGCCGAGTGCTTACGGCTTCTGACGTTTATGGAATTGGAAGAAATCGAAGAACTTACGCGGCATTGCGACGAGCGTATCAACGAAGCCAAAAAGCGTCTGGCCTACGAAGTGACCAAACTGATCCACGGCGAAGAAGCGGCGTGTGCGGCGCGCAAACAGGCCGAGGCGGCATTCGGCGGCGCGGTAGAGGAAATGACGGCGGTGGAGATTTGTGCGGCGTCCGACGCGATGATTGCCGATATTATGACAATGGTGGGGGTAGCAACTTCCAAGTCGGAAGCGCGGCGGTTGATCGAAGGCGGCGGCGTGCGGATCGGAGACAAAAAGGTTGCGAGTGCCGTCGATACGCTGGATACGTATACCGCCGAAAAAGAGTTCGTGCTGCATAAAGGGAAAAAAGCGCACGTGCTGATTCACCGCAAATGAACCCGTTTGTGACGGTTGCGGCGCACGAATACGAATATATAGTGCAGAAGTCTCGTTTTATCGGGATTTGTCGCAGAGTGCGGGAGGATGCGGAAGCGGCCGAAATATTGGCGCAGATCCGGCGCAAATACCGTGACGCAACGCACGTATGCCACGCATACCTCTCGGGAGAGAGTGCGCGCAGTTCCGACGACGGAGAGCCTTCCGGTACGGCGGGCGTACCGATTATGGAAAGCATCCGCGCGGCGGGGCTGCAACAGACGCTTGTGGCGGTGGTGCGGTATTTCGGTGGAATTAAGTTGGGCACGGGCGGACTGGGGCGGGCGTATGCGCATACGGCGTCCGAAGTGCTCCGTGCGGCAAATAAGACGGAAGTGGCCGAATGTACGGTATTGCGTGTATCGCTCGAGTACTCCGTGTATAAAAAAATCGAAAAAAGGCAAGTGCAATCGCTTTATAAATCGATGGGATTGGAGTATAATAAAACGGTAGATTTGACGGTTGCCGTGCGGGAGGAAGCGCAATTTATTGCGGAGATGACTTCGCTTACGCAAGGCAAGTTTTCGGTCGTTTCGGAAGGTATTTGCCTTGTGGAGCGATCGGTGAAGATCTGACGGCAACAAGCCGACAAAAGGGAGAGATAAAATGGAATTGAAAATCATCGAATCGGACAAAAAGAAGAGTAAGCCGCAAGGAGCGCTCGGTTTCGGAAAATACTTTACCGATCACATGTTTGTGATGGAATACGAAAACGGCAGTTGGGGAAATGCGCGGATTCAGCCGTACGGGCCTTTTACGCTCGATCCTTCGGCGTCGGTGTTTCACTATGCGCAAGCGGTTTTCGAGGGTACCAAAGCGTATCGCAACGAGAAGGGCGAGATTCGTTTATTCCGTCCGCGCGACAATCTTTTGCGTATGAACGATTCCTGCGATCGCGTGTGCATCCCGTCTTTCGACGTCGATTTTGTGCTGGACGCATTGGTGAAACTTGTATTGCTGGATAAAGATTGGATTCCCACGCAAAGCGGTACCGCGTTGTATATCCGTCCTACGGCGATTTCCGCGGAGCCGGCTTTGGGCGTTCATGCCGCCAACAAATATATTTTCTTCATTATTCTCAGTCCGGTAGGGGCATATTACGCGCACGGACTCGAGCCGGTCGGCTTGTACGTCGAAAAAGAATACGTGCGCGCCTCCAAAGGCGGTACGGGGCATCATAAGGTAGCGGGGAATTATGCCGCCAGTCTCAAGGCGGGAGAAAAAGCAAAGAGCCTGGGGTACGATCAAGTCATGTGGCTGGACGCCAAAGAACACAAGTACGTCGAAGAAGTCGGCTCGATGAACATTTTCTTCGTATTGGACGGCAAAGCGGTTACGCCCGCATTGGGCGGAAGTATTCTGCCGGGGATTACGCGTCGGAGCGTGATCGAGTTGTTGCGCAGTAAAAACATCCCCGTGGAAGAACGGCTTGTCGATATCGGTGAGGTGATGCGCGGCGTGCAAAACGGCAGTTGTACCGAAATCTTCGGTACGGGCACGGCGGCTGTGATTTCTCCGGTGGGAAAGCTGTGTTACGAGGGAAAGGATTACGTTGTGGGCGGCGGCAAAATGGGCGCGATTGCCTCGCAGGTGTATGAGGAACTGACGGGGATACAGGCGGGGAAACTGGCCGACCCGTTCGGTTGGGTGAAGAAAATTTTCGGATAATGTCGGTGCGCAAGCTCGGAGAAATATTGGCGGATATCGTGTATCCTCGCGGTATAAAGTGTATTGCGTGTGACGCAGAACTGGATCGGGATACGCGGTATTGCCTGTGCGATCGTTGCCAATTGGCGCATAACGAACAGTTCTGTACGGTTTGCGGTCGTGCGATTTCCGAGGGGAATCTTATATGCGATCAGTGCAAATCCGAAGTGTATTCGTTTGTTGGGGCGCGTTCGAGTTGCGTATACGAAGGGGTTGCGGCTACGCTTGTACGGAAGCTGAAGTATTACGACGCGCGCTATCTGGCGCCGGTCATGGCCGAATTTATGGCGGATACGTATTACGAAGCCGATTGGCAACCCGATCTGATAACGTATGTACCCATTCATAAAAGCAGGCGATGGGTAAGAGGATATAACCAAGCCGAATTGCTGGCAAAAGAACTTTCTGTCCGCATCGAAATAGAATGCCGCCCGCTTCTTTGCAAGACCGTCAAAACGAAAAATATGGCGCGGCTCAAAAGAGCCGAACGGCAAGCGTTGATTTACGAACCGTTCGCCGTTGTGCCGCAAGAAGAAGCGGCGATCCGCGGTAAGAAGATATTGCTGATCGATGATGTTCTCACGACGGGTTCGACGGCAAACGAGTGTGCGCGCGTGCTACGCGCGCATGGCAGCGGAGAAGTGTATGTGCTGACTTTTGCGGCAGGCAAAAGCAAACCGCAACTTATATAGCAACACAAAAGGAGCAAATACTATGGAACTACAAACCAAATGCGTGCAGAGCGGATACAGTCCCAAAAGCGGAGAGCCTCGGGTTCTGCCGATTGCAATGTCCACTACTTTTAAGTATGATTCCACCGACGACGTGGGAGACCTGTTCGATCTGAAAAAAGACGGTTTTTTCTACACGCGGTTGGCCAATCCCACCGTAGCGGCGGTGGAAGCGAAAATGGCCGATCTCGACGGCGGCGTCGGCGCTTTGATGACGAGCTCGGGGCAGGCGGCATCGCTTTTGGCGGTCACCAATCTGGCTTCGGCGGGCGATCATATTGTAGCGGCCAATGAAATTTACGGCGGTACGACCAATCTGTTTGCCGTCACGCTCAAGAAATTCGGAATCGATACGACGTTTGTCGATATCAATGACGCGGCCGCGTTGGAGAAGGCGATTCGCCCCGATACGAAGCTTGTATTTGCCGAGACCATCGCCAATCCGGCGGTGACCGTTACCGATATAGAAAGTGCGGCGAAAGTGGCGCACAGCCACAAAATTCCGCTCATCATAGACAATACTTTTGCAACGCCGGTGTTGTGCAGACCGCTGGATTACGGCGCGGATATCGTGGTCTATTCCACCAGCAAATATCTCGACGGGCATGCGGTGGCGTTGGGCGGTATGATCGTGGACGGCGGAAAGTTCGATTATGCCGCGAGCGGAAAATTTCCCGGATTGACGCAACCCGACGCCAGCTACCACGGACTCAGTTATACGGATACGTTCGGCAGTAGCGCTTATATCGTCAAAGCCAGAGTGCAGCTTATGCGGGATCTCGGGTCTTCGCCCAGCCCCATGAATGCATTTTTGTTGAACCTCGGGACGGAGACGTTGCCGCTTCGTATGCGCGCGCACAGCGAAAATGCATTGGCGGTGGCAAAATTCCTTCGCGACGGCGGTATTGCCGCTTCGGTTCGTTATCCCGGTCTTGCGGGGGATAAAAGCTATGCGCTTTGTCGCAAATATTGCGGCGGTTACGGTAGCGGCGTGGTCTCTTTCGATTTGGGGACGCGCGAGAGGGCGGTGCGTTTTATGGACAGTTTGCGCCTTGCCGCAATTGTCGTGCACGTGGCAGACGCGCGTACGAGCGTCTTGCATCCCGCCTCGAGTACGCACCGTCAACTCAGCGATGCGCAGTTGGTTGCCGCGGGAATCGGCCCGGGAACCATTCGTCTTTCGGTGGGAATCGAAGCCAAAGAAGATATTATGCGAGACATAGAACAAGGACTTGGGAACATCTGATATGCTCAACAAACTGACAAGTTTGCTTAAATCGATTAAACAGTCTGCGGGAATCGATGCCGCGGCTTATTCGGAGGACGGCGCGCTTATATACCGTACCTCCGATTTCGAAGCGTGTGATTTTACCTTTCCGCACGGGCAAAAGGACATTCTGCAACCCGATGGCGTTCCGATTACCGTATTGCCGCTTCGTAGCGGCGTCACGGTTTTGTTGGCGGGAACGGGGGAAGCGTACGAAAAATATGCGGCGCTTGTGCGTGCCGCCGTCGAAATGCGTACGGAGGAGTCGGTGAAAGAGTTGAGTCCTGCGGAGCGTTTGCGGCGGTATCTCTTAGGGGAATTGGATAGCGTGTGCGCGGAAGAATTGGAGGGCAGTTATAAGGGGCCGTTTGATTGTTACGTGCTTACTTTGGTTACCGATTCGCACACTAAGTTATCGGAATTGAAAAATTTTCTCGAAGCGATGCGCGAACGCGGCGATTTGATTATTCCGTACGACGAGCATTCGGTGGCATATATCAAAAAGTGCGGCGAAGAGGACGAGTACCAATCGGCCACGGACTTTGCTTTTACGCTGTACGACAATATAAAGGAAGAGATTCGTATCAATTGCGTAGTCAACGTGGGAGGTACGGTGCATTCGTTTTCGGAATTACGCGATTACTTTCATCGTTGCGAATTGGCATATGCATTCGGCAAAATGATGACGCCCAACGGTAAGATATATTCGTATAAGGAATATATTCTGATCAAAATGCTCAGTGAGATTCCGCCGGAGTCCCTTACGAAATATCTCGGTACGCTTTTGGATCGCGACAGCGCCGAAATTCTTGCCGATACGGAGTTGATGGTGACGGCGGAAGAGTTTCTGAAAAATTCCCTGAATATTTCCGAGACCAGTCGCAGTATGTATATGCACCGCAATACGCTCATCTACCGACTGGATAAAATCGAAAACGCGACGGGACTCAATTTGCGTCATTTTAACGATGCCGTGGCGTTCCGTATTCTGACCATGCTCGACAAGTTGGTGAAAAACAACGGCGACAAAACGACGAAGTAGAACGTTTCGGGATCATTCATATATTACGGCTGTACCGAGTGATTGCGGTACGGCTTTTTTTATTGCACGAAAAATTTTGCCAGTTTGCCGAAAATTTCGCAAGATGCTACAGAGGCGACGGCTTTCAGACCGGGAGGAGGGCTTTTGCGACGGTTTTGCATGGCCAGATTCATTACGGTTCCTACATCCGGTTTTTCGCCTTGCGCCAGTTTCATCAGGGTTTGCGCCTGCTCGTTTTTTCCGCCGGCTTTATTCATAAGAAGGGGTAAGATTGCATTGATATCCATAAAAACCTCCGATAGGGTCACGATTGCGAAGCACTCCGCATATTTATAATAGTAACGAAGGAGTGAAAATATGAAACAATTACGCGGGTATGAAGGTAAAAAATCCAACGGCGGCGCACAGGGCTTGTACGACGAGGCGGTACGTAAGTACGGCAATCTCAGTGAAGACGCGTTGGTGAGCAAATTGATCGATTTGGTGCGCGAACAAAAGCGGAACGGCGTATTCGACGAGGTGCAATTGCTGGGGTTCGTCAATACCATCACGCCGCATCTTTCGGCGCAACAGAGACAACGGCTCGAGAGCGTGCTCGGCATGATAGGCGAGTAGCGTACGCAAGTCGTCGTTACCGCTTCCGACCGAGGGAGCGCACATCGGGAGATTTGTAGGCTCGGCGGTCGCGTCGTAGCGGAATTTCCGTTTATCTCGGCGCTTGGTGCGGAGCTGTCGTCCGGCGCGTTTCGTCACTGCGATTCGTCGCTTGTGACCGTTACCGCCGCCGAACGCGTGGGGTTTGTCGGAGAGGGGGAAGACGTACCCGAATATCCGCAAACCGATTTGTATGCGTTGCACCGTGCGGGGCTGACGGGCAAAGGAATCGGAATCGCCGTCGTGGATACGGGGATTTTTCCGCATCTCGACTTCTGTGTGCCGCACATGCGCGTATCGGCTTTTGTCGATTTTGTACATAACGAACCGTATGCCTATGACGACAATGGGCACGGTACGGCCGTCGCCGGGATTGCTTGCGGAGGCGGTTATTTTGCGCGGGAAACCTGCGGCGCCGCGCCCGAAGCGAAATTGGTTTCCCTCAAAGCGGTGGACGGTCGGGGTAACGGAAATCTTTTTGCGATTCTGACCGCCATGCAGTGGATATTTACCTATCACAAAGCATTGGGAATCCGCGTGGTGAATTTTTCGCTCGGAAGCGAGCCGATGGGAAAGCGCGATCCTCTTGTTTTGGGCGCCGAAGCTTTGACGAGTGTCGGGTTGGTAGTGGTGGCAAGCGCCGGAAACGCCGGCCCTGCGAGCGGTACGCTGAAATCTCCCGGGATCAGCAAATCGGCGATTACGGTGGGTGGAGCCGAAAAAGGAAGCGCGGGATGGGGTGCCGCGGATTTCTCTTCGCGCGGCGGCGCGACGGACGGTCCCGATTTGATCGCGCCTGCGGTAAATGTGGCGACTTGCAGGGTGGGCGGAGGCTTTTTGTATATGAGCGGAACGAGCATGGCCGCGCCGTTGGCGGCAGGAATTTGTGCGCTGATCTTGCAAAAACATCCGACGTATTCTCCCGCACGCGTCAAACAAGTGTTGCTTTCGTCGTTGCGGCAATTGGATTGCCCGGCTTCGGTATGCGGCGCCGGAATTCTTTCGCCGTTCGAGGACGATTGGTGACGCGGTCATACGCACTATAAATGCATTCGTTTAACAAAAAAAACGACTATTATGTTACGCATATATAGTCGTTTTTCCGTTCTGAAATCGAATCGGTTTCTACATTCTTCCGATGGCTTCGGTTTCGGCCAGTTCGCGCACCGCGCGCAGGAAAAAATCGACTTCGGGAAACGTATTGTCGGCAGAGAGCGACACGCGGATCATTCCCGATTTCAGCGTACCCAAATAGCGGTGGATGAGCGGGGCGCAATGCAATCCGCCGCGCACGGCGATATCGTATTGCGCGCTGAGTATATTACAGGCGTCCATAGATCCGAGATTGGCGATATTGAAACTGACGATGCCGTTGTATGTATCGGGTGCGGTATATATTTTTATGCCGCGAACGGAAGCCAGTTTTTCGAGGGTATATGCGCTCAGTTCCCGCAATCTGCGTCTTGTTTCGGCACGCGTTTTTTCATGATGGGTGATTGCGGCATTGAGGGCGGCGATGGCCGGTGTGGGAAGGGTGCCCGATTCCAAAGATTCGGGAAGCTCCCGCGGTTGGAATACGCTTTCGGAAAGCGTGCCTGTGCCGCCGAAAAAGGTGGGGCGCACGTCTACGTGCGGACCGATGGCAAGCACACCCACGCCTTGCAGGGCGTGCAAGCCTTTGTGCGGGGCAACAGCCAAAAAGTCGATATTCTGCTCGTTCATATCGATATCGCCGTATCCGACGCTTTGTGCGCCGTCTACCAGTAAGCGCAGATTGCGTTTCCGACAAAGGCGTCCGATTTCGTCGATGGGGGCAACGGCGCCCGTTACGTTGCTCACGTGATTGACGGCGACCAAGTAGGTGCGCGGCGTCAGCGCTCGCTCGATAGCGTCGGCGGTGACTACGCCGCGTTCGTTCGGTTCGGCAATGCTTACCGTAATGCGTCCGGCGCGTTGCAATTCAAACAAGGGGCGCAATACGCTGTTGTGTTCCATCGTGGTCGTGACGACGTTTCCGCCGCCGACGACCGTGCCGAGAATGGCCGTATTGAGCGCCTGCGTGCAGTTGAGCGAGAAAACGATTCGTTCGGCGTCGCCGGCGCCCAGCAGTTTTGCAAGTTTTTTGCGCGTGGAATATACGAGCATTCCCGCCCGCAAGGAAAGACTGTGTCCGCTTCGTCCCGGATTTGCGCCGAGATATTGCATTGCGCTCACGGCGGCGTTTATCACGCTTTCCGGTTTGCGGAAAGTGGTTGCCGCATTATCAAAATAAATCATCGCGTCCTCCGCCGCACTTTTTACGCGTACGGCCAATATAATGTAGTATATTATACTTGTGCCGTCGTCGCTTTATCACAAAATATCCGTACAAAAGGAGAACTTTCGACATGTATTTGTTTGCTTTTCGCAGTCGCACGCAATCGATGAAATTATATGATGCGTTTCGTACCGGAGATGTGCCGTGCGAGATCATAAACACGCCGCGCGAGGTGTCGGCTTCCTGCGGCCTGAGCGTTTCGGTACCCGACGAGGAATTCGAGCGCGCCTACGGTATTTACCGATATTACCGCCCGCAAACCGAAATCGGAGTGTTTTACCGTGATGCGGGAGGATATCGGCGTTACAGCTGATGGGAAAAACCGGCCCGTACATAAGCGGTGTCCCAAGCTTACCGAAAGCAATTTTGTTTTTTATCTGCGGTTCCTTCACGCAAAAAGCGGAGACGTATTGTCTCCGCTTTTTGCAGATATAGAATCGATTTTTTTCAGATCCACCACGCGGCTGCCGTGTTGGCTTCTTTGACGATAATCCGTTGTAAGTATGCGATGGCTTTTTCCAATCCGTCGGAGGGAGACATGAGACTGTCTTCGTGCTCGATGGAGATTGCGCCGTCGTATCCTACCGAGGCCAGCGCGCTGATAATTTTTTTCCAGTCGCCGTCTCCGTATCCTACCGTGCGGAAAATCCAGGAGCGGTGCAATATGTCGGCATACGATTTGGTGTCCAGTACGCCGTTGACGTTCGTATTGGCCCGATCGATCGCCGTATCTTTGGCATGGAAGAAATATATGGCGTTGCCCAATGCTTTGACGGCGTCGACGATATTTACGCCTTGCCAGATAAGGTGGGAGGGATCGAGATTGGCTCCCACCGCTTTTCCCACGGCGTTGTGCAGTCTGAGCATGCTTTCCACGCCGTATACCATAAACCCGGGATGCATTTCCAAAGCCACTTTTACGCCTTCACTGTCGGCAAGTGCGGCAATTTCCTTCCAATAGGGAATGAGTACGTCGTTCCATTGCCATTCCAACAGATCGGAATAGTCGTTGGGCCACGGGCATGTGATCCAGTTGGGACAAGTCGAGGTTTTGTCGCCGGGACAACCGGAGAAAGTGACGACCGTATCGGTACCCAATTGGTGCGCCGTGCGAATGGCCGCTTTGAGTTCGTCGGTGGCTTTTTGCGCAACCGCTTTGTCGGGATGCACGACGTTACCGTGTACCGAAAGCGCGGAGACGGTCATCTCGTTGGCGCGGAAAGCTTCCTGTACTTTTTTCAGCGCCGCCTTATCGGTAGCGAGCACATTGATGTCCGCATGGGCGGTTCCGGGAAAGCCGCCGCATCCGAGTTCCATTTGCTCTACGCCCAATCCGTGCAGATAGGCGAGGGCTTGCGGGAGTTTCTTATCGGCGAGAACGGGACTGAATACACCTAATTTCATACGACGGATACCTCTTTTCAGTTGAAGTAGTACGGCTTACCGGTTTTGGCCGATTCGTAAATGCCTTCGAGGATTTTGGTGACGACGATTGCCTGTTCGGGCAATACGACCAGATTTCCTTTGCCGAGAACGGCATTCACAAACGTATGTGCTTCGCGGTCGCTGTCCGAAACGGCTTGCCCGTCGAGGAACGCGATGCCGCCGGCGGCAAAATCGGGAGTGTACGTGTATTGCGTATTATGCTTTACCGTATTGAGAATGAGATGATCGGGAGAGGGCATCGTGGCGCCGCCTTTTGTGCCGCTGAGCGAAATAGAAGCTTCCCGCACGTCGGTCGTATTCAGCGCCCACGACGATTCGAGAACAATGGTCGCGCCGTTTTTCATCACGATGAAGCCGAATGCCGAATCTTCCACGGTGAACTTTGCGGGATCCCAGTCGCCGCAGGAATTGGCGGTTTCCGTCTGGTTGTTGAGTTTATGGTAGGTGGTTCCGCAAGCGTACAACGGTTCGTAATTGTTCATCATATACAGCGCAAGATCGAGCGCATGCGTGCCGATATCGATGAGCGGGCCGCCGCCTTGTTTTTCTTCGTCGAGGAACACGCCCCAGGTCGGAACGCCTCTGCGACGCAATGCATGCGCTTTGGCAAAGTAAATATCTCCGAGTGCGCCCTCTTCGCATTCCGCTTTGAGGAAACGCGAATCGTTGCGGTAACGGTTCTGATATCCGATCGTGAGAATTTTACCGCTTTTGCGTTGCGCGTCCAGCATTTTCTGTGCTTCGGCCGAGTTGATCGCCATCGGCTTTTCACACATAACGTGTTTGCCCGACAAAGTGCCGCTACCGTAATTTCCTAGTGGGAGATGTTGTGGGTACATACGTACACGACGTCAAGGTCGAGTTTGAGCAAATCGCGGTAGTCCGTAAACACCTTTCCTTTTCCTTCGGCAAAGAGTTTGTTGAGTTCTACGGCGCGCTCTTCGATGATATCGCAAAAAGCGACGGGTTCGATTTGGTCCTTAAGTTTGGCCATAGCCGGCAAATGTTTGCCGCGTGCGATGAATCCGCAACCCACGATACCTGCTTTCAGTTTTTTCATAAACGACTCCTTATATATGGTAATTTTATCTTTTTTATTTATAGTTGCTCGTCCGGGGGAAGGCAGGGGCACTCGGCAGGCTTTTCGGCAATTTCGGGATTATATGCCCAACGTACCGCGTTATACAGAATTTTGCGGATGTTGGGATCGAGATAGGTGGGGTGGCTTTCGTGGCCCGGTTGGAAGTAGAAAATTTTTCCCCGTCCTCGCCGATACGTTACGCCGCTACGGAATACGTTTCCGCCTTTGAACCAGCCGATAAATACCGTTTCGTCCGGCTCGGGAATATCGAAAGGCTCGCAATACGCTTCCTCGTGCTCCAATACCACGCACGGCGGCACGCCTTTGGCGATGGGGTGTGCCGGCGCTATGGTCCATAACCGTTCGCGCTCCGCGGCTTCCCGCCATCCGAGCGTACAGCCGGTGCCCATGAGCGCTTTGAACGGCTTAGCCAAATGCGCCGAATGCAGGAAAATGACGCCCATACCGCGCAGAACGCGGGCGTGGATTTTAGCGACCAATTCGTCGCTTACTTCGTCGTGGCATACGTGCGCCCACCAAATGAGCACGTCGGTTTTCTCCAACAGTTCGTCGGTCAGACCTTGATGGGGATCGGTCAGCTTCACGGTGGTTACCGTAGCGTCTTTGCCCTCTACGGCTTGTTGGATTGCGCCGAGTAATCCGTCGGGATAAATCGAATGAATGTACTCGTTATCTTGATGTTTGTACTCGTTCCATACGGTAATATGCATGTTTTGCTCCTTTTAGCCTTATAGCGTTTTCAATTCTTCTTTGATAATGCTGTTCGTTGCATCGGACCGATTGCACAACTCCATAACCCGGAGAATTTTGCGCACGCTCGCAACGGTCACAATCTGTTTTTCTTCGCCGCGCACCGCCGCCGCAAAGTTGCGGTAGAAGGTATCGTGTGCTACGACGGGACGGGGGATCGGTTTTTCCACGACGCTGTCGTGCGGACGGTATGCCATCGTTTTGGTGAAGCCGTTTCCTGCTTCTATGCCCACGATCTCCACCTCCGAGCCGTATATCGGCAAGATGATTTTGCCGCTTAGATCCCAGTCTTCGATCACGGCGGTACCGTCTCTGCCGTAGACGATCCAACGGGGCATGGG
>CAMUPJ010000019.1 GCA_947090725.1 uncultured Clostridia bacterium | reverse complement strand
AACGAATTTGCTCTTTTTGGCAGTCATCTCGACCCAAGCGGGACGAAATCCGCTTTTGATAGCGTTGCGCACCGATTTTATATTTGACCACGCTGCGCAATAAAACGGAACTTTACCGCGATTCAATATTTCCAAAGCCAGCTCCGACGTAAGAGCGGTAGCAATCCCTTTGCGCCGATATTCGGGTAAAACGTCTATACCTATCTGCCACATATCTTCACAATCCGCGCTGCAAGCGGCAAGTCCTATTAACGTGCCGTCATCATATGCGCCCACGCCGAGAACATCGCGCTCTTTACGTTTTTCGCAAAGAGCATTACTCCATTCGTGCGTATATAAATCGGTAAAATCTTTACGGCTTAAAATTCGGGTTGCATATTTACAAACTTGCTTTTTCAAAATATTTATATCGGGCAGAAAATACTCTGCCATAAAACAAATTTTCAAATTATACTTTTTTAAAGCGTCGCTAAAAACATTCAAATTCGGCGTTTCAAAACAATGTTCGATTTGATACCGCTCGATATAGTCTTTTACCGTTTTCTTAATATCCTCGCGAACCGACGCTACAATATTGTTTCCATACGAAACAAGATCGCATGCAAACGGAAGTTCGAGATATTTCCGCGCCGCGCTGTTTTGTTTCGAGATTACGATTTTATTTCGACTGCTCAAAAAATCTTCTAAATTACACCCCAAATCGACAGCCGATTGGCGCATTGCAACTTGTAATATATCTTCATTCGTCATTCGTTTTCTCACCTCCAAATTGAAATTTATCGCTCAACCACAACGGTTATTAAAACCAAATCTTCATTCCCAGTATTTATGATAGTGTGTTTAGAGCCTTTTTTGCAAATATGACAACACCCCGCCGTAAGCAATTCTTCATTTTCATCACAAATCGCTTTACCCGTTCCCGAAATCACATAGTTAATGTCATCACTTGTTTTATGGCTATGTAATCCGATTGAGCTGCCTGAATGAATAGAGCAAGGAATTATCTTACCTCCTTTATCGGCAAACATTCTTGCGGTCATTTCCCCGTACCGTTATTCATTCCTTGTATTGTTATTGCCTGTACTTTATTAAAATCAATGAGCATTTTTGCACCCCCCACTGTTTATCACTCTGTGATTATACAACAAGTAAATGAACAAGTAAAGCAAAAGCGCACTGCCCTTGCTTGCAAGGTATAGTGCGCTATACTTATCAATTCTACCCTACTGTGAAAAAACTCTCTATGGGAACTGCGGTAATGACTTCGGGGGATTTTTTATCTGCCCACTGCGGAAATAATGATCCTATCGGATTTTACGCGAGAACGTACTCTTGCCCATCCACCGATACGGTCTCTATCTCGCCGAGCGGTGAAAATACGACGTTCACCGTATAGCCTGCGCCGATATACCCTTTGAACTCCAACGTATATTCGTTTTTTGCAAGAATACTGCGCTCGAGGAAGTTCAGGCCGTTCACCGTCAACTTGCCGCTCTCTACGCTGAACGTCACCGCTTCATCGGCATTGGTCTTACTGCGATACGTTTTGCCGGTCAGCATGGCGGTAAGTTCCTCTATCGTGGGCATCGCCACGGGAAGATACTCTACACCGTCATACGTTACTTTTTCGATCTGTGCCGTAGCGGAAAGCGTCACCGTCACGGTTGCCGTACCCAAAAAGTCGCCGCATGCGAGCGTATAGACGTTCTCCGCCACGCTACCGCTTGCGCCGATATATTCGCTTCCGCCGATCTCGGCAATCAGATACCCGCCGTTGGCGCTTTCGGTGAAAACAATCGTGCGGTTGTCGGCCGCCTTGTACGCAGTGCCTTTCAGCCATTCTATCAATTCGGCCACGGTGGGGAAAACCACGACGGGCGTATATTCCTTGTATTCTCCGTCCTCCGTATCGCTTACCGAAATTTTTACGATGGCGTTATCGTCGTTGAAGTATACGTTTACGTACCGATCTTCTTCCGTAAGATCCCCCTCGAAGTACAACGCATACATGCCCTTTGTGCGCGTATAACTTTCAAAATACGAGGAGACGTCGCCGTCTACGATTTCGAAATACGCCATACCTACCCCGCCGCCGGTTACATTATGAAACGTAACGCTAGCGCCGTCCTGCGCCGTAAACTCTGCGCCGTTAAGCAGTTCTTTGAGCGCTTCCATCGCCGGCATACCCGCCACCGCGCTATCCACCGCTTCGATTGCCTTGCTTGCATCCAGGCTGTCGCTTACCATCAGGCTATTGCCAACTTTCCAGATATATTTTGTCGCATACGTCGTGCGCAACGTAACGCCAATCGCCTGATGTCCGTCCGTCGTAAAGTACACGCCGTCCGACTCGGAATAGTAATAGCTTCGCGTCGTGCTGCCCTCTCTGATTCTGAGAGATATACTGGTAAACCAACTCGATTCCACGACAAACGTATAGGTTGTGTCGCCGTGCACATATTCGCCGACAAGCGTGTGGTAATCCAGCATCTCTTCCCCTACAAACGCTTTCGCCGCATCCTCGCCTACCGTCCAATCGATCCGATAGGTTCCTCCGATTACGGAGAGTACCGCCGTAGCCGAACGCGGACCGGCAACGCCCCAGGCGCTTTCGGTGAGCGCCACATGGACGATACCGTCCTGTACCGCGACGGTGTCGAAATTAAACTGTGTCGTTTTGCCGTCGTGCGCTCTCAGCTTGATTTGCGTAGAGCTCACCGTCAGCATGGTGTGATCGTCGCTTTGATACACGTACTCCAAAAACGGCATAAACGTTTCCGCTACCTTTTTCTCGATATAACTGCCCGACGTACCCCAGGTAAATCCGAGGGGATTGAAATTCACCGAGCTTTCAAACTTCATTCCGTCCGAACCGATCTCGATGGTATACGCCATGATTTTCCAGGTTTCGGAATTGTAATTGTAATTAAGGAGCGGATACCAGTCGATATTTACCGATTGTACTTTTCCCGAAGCGTCGGAATAGGTGCGCGTAAGCAAGCCGTCTTCGGTAAAAGTCATTGTGTCGGGCGCATTGTTGTACTGCCCCACATACTCGCCGGACATCGGTTGCAATTCGTTTTGCGGCACAAAATTGTTCATCCCCTGCGGCGATACCGTACCGTCGGTACCCACCACCACGCGGAAAAGCCGCACGTTGGGGGCGTCGGAATCGGCATAGAAGAAATACGTATCGTTGTTTTCGGTATAGCTAAGCACAAAACCACGGTTTTCCATTCCGTACTCGGCGCGGTTTTCGCTGTAAACGGCGGTAAGCGGCGTATACGTCGTCGCCGTACCTCCGCGTGCGTATCGGGCAAACCGTCCGTCCTGCGTTATTTCCAGCATCTCGGCCCCGTTGGTATACGTCACCGTGAACAGATCGAAATACGCGGAATCGGTAAAGGCATATACCGTATCGTCCGACGCGAGTTGCAATACGTCGTACGTGCGAATCACCGCATATTCGGTATTCCCTATCGTGACGCTCGCCCCGTACACGTGCGCGCCGCCGATATCGGCAAACGTCGGCAAAAGTTTTCCCGTCTGCGCGCTCTCGCCCGCCGCGCGGTACGTCACGTCATAGTTTTCGTCAACGGTCAGTTCGATTTTCTGCCCGCCCGCCACGGTAACGAAATCCCCGAGGAATTTTTCGCGCAGTACTTCGTCGTGCATCGCATATTCTTTCTTGCCGTCGCCAAAGAGTACCGCCACGGCGCCGTCGGCGTACACTACCAGATCATACGTTTTGCCGCCTGCCGAGAAATGCACCGCCTGCATATCGTTATAGACCGTTTCCCGTACGTCGGTTGCCTCCGCTCCGGCATAATGAATAGAAGTCGTCGTACCCGTCGAAGACACAAGCAGCGTATCGCCGTTGGGCAAAATCCATTTGCCGAGGAGCGCATCGTCCACGTACGAAGCCACGGAAAATTGCGCGCCGTTTTGCGAAACGAGTTTGTACGCGCCGTATTCGGTGGGCGCCACGCTGAACCGATACGGCGTATTGCCGTACGTAAAGGAAATATAGCTTCCGTCCGTCGCTTCCGTGTACGTTACGACCGCGCCGTCTCCCACCGTCACCGTTTTTTCTTCGGCATCCAACCGCCACTTCGTTCCGTCGGCGGCATACCAGACACCGTCAAACAAACCGAACAGCGGGGAAAGCGCCGCGCCGTCCACGCCGGAAGTCAGCACGCCTTCGTCGTTAAAATAAATAAAGTCGATTTCCTGCGCGCGCGTCACTTCAAACCCGAAAGCCGGTTTGTATGCGGTCGCATTGACGTCATCGCCCAAGAAGAGAAAGGTATCACCCCGTCCCATAATGTAATTGTCCTGATTGGTCCCCACAAAATATTTGGTACGACGATAGACCGCCACGTCGTTGCCGTCTTCTTCCACGGTATAGGAAGCGTCGATCACCACGTTGTGTCGGGTCTGACTCAGAAACCCTCCCGTAACGTACGTATGCGCGCCGTAAAAAATATCCGTTTTCGGATCCCACAACCGACTGCCGCGCAATCCGCTCTCGCCGCATTCGTAGGAAAGCAGTTGCCCGATAAAACCCGCAAACGTATATGCTTTGTCCACAAAAAAGGCATAGTCGTTCTCCCCGTCGGTATAAACGTAATACGGCGCCGCGTAGGTTCGCGTTTCCGTTCCGGCGGTCGTGGGATATTCGTAGACGCCGCGCGTCACGTGTGCGGTCACATAAGTCAGCGTTTGGGGCGTCGCTCCTTGGCTTTGCGTAATCGTTGCGCCGTCCGCGGTAAACGCAAGCTGTGCATACCCGTCGATGAAAACGAAATCCGTCAAAGCGGAGGGAGACACCGACACCGTCATAAGCGTTTGCGCGCCGTCCAATTCGTTGCGCGAAGAAAAGTGCGCATAGTCCGTCGTGAAGAGTTCGCCCGTCACGTGCGACGCATACGGCACGTCTTGCGCCTCCCCGCCGTCTACGGTTAGGCGCACGGTCGCGGGCAATTCCTGCATCGTGGCACGGAGCGTCGGCAGATTGTTGCGCATCACCCATACCTGCGCGGGAAGTCCGAGCGTACTGAGCGTATTATCGGCATAAATGAGGCGCTCCCCTTCGTAAACCCGGGCGGCAACGCTTGCCTCCACCCTCACGCTGTTGCGCACCATGCAGGACAAAACGTCTTCGTATGTACGCAGATCGAATTCCTGCTTGCCCGCGATACCGCCCGCATACGCGGCGGCGATAGTGCCGTCCCCGTACACAAAACCGCGATACACCGACGAGCCGTTCTTCTTTTCGCCCGCGATACCTCCTGCCCGGTTTACCGCCGAAACCGAGCCGCCGAAACCGAAATTCTGCACAAGTCCTTCGGACGACAGAATGCCCGCCGCGCCGCCGCCGGATACCGACGCCGTCACGGTACCGCTTGCCGAACCGTTGATCACGGTGCCGTTGTTTTCGCCCGCAATACCGCCGGCGATACTGCCGCTTACGTCTGCCGTTACGGTTACGTATTCGATCCGTCCGCTCTCGAGTTTCCCCACAAGCGCGCCCGCCGTACCGCTGGCCGTAACGTTTCCTTCCGCCTGCACTCCGGAAATCACGGCGTTGCGCGCCACGCACGCCAAAAGTCCGGCAAACTCGCCTTCATACTCCAGGTTTCCTTTTACCGTCAGATTTTTCACACGGCCCGAAAGCGTTCCGAAAAGCGGCACGGCCGTAGTCACGGCAAATTTGCCGCCGTCGTACACTCCGGAAAATTCCGCCATAGGCGACGTAAGCGCCGACGTAATATTCGCCGTCTGCACATAATATGCCGTCTGCATTTCGCTTGCGCCGACAGCCAGAAAACCGCCGAGCGCCGTGAGTTCTTCGGCCGTATCGATCGTAAAAGGATTGCCCGCCGTACCCGCACCGCCCAGCACCGACGACCAACGCGCGGTAAGCGTAATATTTTCCGTCACTTGTTCGTCGAACGCATACTGCGTATTGCCATGATACCATCCGCCGAACGTCCATCCGATACGGGTCGGATCCTCGGGTTGCATTGCTGTCTCGCCGTTCTTTACCGTCTGCGCTTCGACATTGCTTCCACCCGCAACGTCAAACGTTACGGTATATTCACTTTGCGAAGTCTTGCCGTCGTTACATGCCGCAACACATGCCGCGACCAATCCCAACAGCAGACAGCACAACACAATTCTTGCTTTTTTCATAAATTTTGCCCTCCCGGGATAAAAAAAGCCGCCGCAAAAGTGTACGTACAGCACCTTTGCAACGACCCTATATTTTTGTTTATTATATAAGAATCCGCTCGTTTTGTCAAGCATTTCCCCACTGAATTTTCTCCATGCCTTGCCTATCCGTCTCTCAACGTTTCGGTCACGACCGCACCACATGCTCCAATGCCGTTGTGAGCGGAACGAAAAGCGTAATCATCGTGACGGCAGTACACACGCATTGCGGAAGCATAGCCGTAAACGAAGCGTAAAAATACGTAAGCGCAGTCAATCGCGAATACCCCAGCATCAGCGGTGTAATCACATCGTCCAACAGCGTAAACACAGCCGTACACAGCACGGCGACCGCAGTCAGTACAAGTAACCGCATCGCCGACGCCGCCGAACGGCCGAATATTTTTTTTGCCGCCGCCAATCCGTCAAAGGTAAGACACAACGCGACAAAGACGGCGAACAACACCCACAGCAATACGGTGACGGTTGTTTTCCACAAGCGGGAAACCTTGATGACGTCCGTACACACGACCGCCAAACAGGCCGCAGCCGCTACAAGCAAGAAAAGATTGACAGCCGCAACCAACGGCAAAGAACACCGTTCAAACGTCCGTTTTCCCATCCTTCTCAGTCCCCCGAATACCGTTGCCAGCAAAGGGAAATACACAAGATACAACACAAGCGTCGTGGGCGAAAATCCGAAAAGAAGACAACGCAACAGCGAAAAAACAACGGCGCACTCCACCCCCGGGCGAATGCCGAACACCGACACAAAGCTCACAAAAAGAATCGTGACGATCTCCACCCCCGCTATAAACGAGAGTACGTATTGCGCACCGATCAAAAGCGCGCTCGCTACGGCCACATACGCCGCTTCTTTGGCGGGCGAAAGTTCTTTACGCCCGAGTTGTCCGCCTTGCACGCGATTTACCACTGCATCGAACTGTATTCGTATACCAAAGCGTACGTTTCGCCCGCAATGCACGGCAAACCCGATACGCCGTACGCCGCACGGTACAGACGAATCCCGTTATAATCGAACACCGTTTCGTCGGAAGAGTAGGTTACGTCGTCCACCGTCGTAAGCGTCGTGTATATCGTCCAATCGTAGCCCGAATAGGAATTTGCGTCGGAATGCACCGTTCTGCTTCCCATCCCCAGTACCGAGACGATATAATATCCGTACGCGCCGTCCTCGCCTTCGAAAGCGAGTTTTCCGTCCGCTTTCAATACGTCCATGTACGTCTTAAGCGTTGCCGCCTCTCCGCCCGCCGCGGCAACTTCCGTCTCCGTCGCGGTAAACGCGTAGCAGGCGGAGTACCCTTGTTCGATCGTCCCGGACGACTGCGGGCGCGTATCGTCGGCACACCCGAAAAGCGTGGCCGCGAAAACCGCGATCGCGATCAGAAAAATCACCGGAATTCTGTGTTTTGTTTTCATTTTTCTTCTCCTTTGTTTTTTCGGAAAACACACGAAAAAGCTTCCGAAAAGAATTTCGGAAGCACACAAAAACGAACGGTCTACGAACGAGCGATCCGTACCGTCTGCCTTGCGAAAATCCTTTACCCGAAATTCATCACGGCGGTCTTGGGGCAAACGGGCAGGATATCCGACTGTTACGGCAATGGCTGTTGCGACGGAATTGCACCGTACTTTCCCTGCTTTCCCGCACCTTGGTGCAGACTCGGCGTTCGTCCGATATTGTACGGTCAGTATACTACATTCACCGCTTTTTTGCAAGCGATTCGGGAATATTTCCGTGCGGTTACAGCGGATCTTCCTGACTGTTGATCCGTTTTTCTCCCTCCGCCGCTTGCACGGGATAGTATTCGCCGTCGCAACGCAGTTCGCACGCTTTCACATTGTCGGCAAGCATCGTTTTAAGTTTGCCGAAAATTTCCGCTTTGATATCCGGATCGAGAACGGGGGTGGCGATTTCCACACGCTTATCGGTATTGCGCGTCATGAGATCGGCCGAAGAGATAAAGACGTCCTGCCCGTCCGCGCCGAAGCAATAGATGCGCGAATGCTCCAAAAACCGCCCCACGATACTGATCACACGGATATTTTCCGTTTTATCGGCCAGGCCCGGCAAAAGACAGCAGATTCCCCGCACGACGAGTTGCACGCACACCCCCGCCTGACTCGCCTTAACAAACCGATCGATCATCTCGAGATCGGTCAGACTGTTCATCTTGGCATAGATCGCCGCTTTTTCTCCCCGCTTGGCTTTTTCGATTTCGCGGTCGATATACTTTTCCAACCCGCTTTTGAGCGAATGGGGCGCTATCAGCAGTTTTTCGTAATCCTGCTCGATATTGCCGATAGCAAGATTGCGGAAAAACGCCGCGCCGTCCCGCCCGATCCGATCGTCGGCGGTGATCACGTTGAGATCGGTATACAGCCGACTGGTCACTTCATTGTAGTTACCGGTACCGAGATGGGTGATGTACTTTACTTCGCCGCCGCGGTTGAGCACAATGCTTACGATTTTGGAATGTACTTTATAGTTTCCCACGCCGTAAAAAATGGTACATCCCGCCTCTTTGAGTACATGCGCGTAATAGAGATTGTTTTCTTCGTCAAACCGCGCGCATAACTCGATGACGACCGTCACGTCGATCCCGTTTTCACTGGCGCGTTTGAGCGCGTCCACGATACGCGAACGGTTGTCGAGCCGGTAAATGGTAATCTTGATACTGGCCACGTCGCGGTTTTCGGCGCATTCTTCCAACAACCGCACCAATGTGCCGAAGCTGTCGTACGGATAGGAAAGAAAGAGGTCTTTGCGCAAAACGCGGGCCAACACGCTTCCGTCGCTTTCCCGATATCCTTTGGGGCGGAAAGGCGTATACTTTAACGCGGCCGCCTCCTCTTCGGGCAGAAAATCGCCGAGTTTACCCAGATATTTGCAGTCCAGCGGATACGCATGCGTAAAACATTGCTTCCCTTTGATGCCGAGGTTTTTGAGCAGAAACTCGGTTTCGTATTCTTCCGCTCCCGCCGTCTCGAGCCGCACCGCATCGAAGGAAGAGCGCATCTCGATCTTTTCTTTGAGGTACTTGGCAAAATCGTAATCGTATTCGCTGTCGCAATCCGCTTCATCCGTCTCGAAATCGGCATTGCGCGTCACGCGTACCAACGCACGCGAAAGGCATTTGTATCCCGCAAACGCCAAGTGTCCCATTTCTCTTAAGATGTCTTCCAGTGTGATGAATCCCGTTTTTTTGCCGGAAAAAACGTATACGGGCTTGACTTTGGCGGGCGCCGGCATCACGCCGATCATTTCCCGACCGCCGCGTTCCAACCGCAGTATAAGGTACACGTGCGCGTTCTCGAACCGCATCAACGGATGCTTGGCGTCCAGCACCATGGGAGAAAGAAACGGCAACACCGAAGCCTGAAAATACTTCTTAAGCTCGTCTTTCTGCCCGTCGGTCAGCTTGCCGCGTATCTGCTTTATTCCGCTTGCTTTGCAATCGCGGCGAAGGGTGTCGAATACTTTGTCGGCAAATGCGCAAAGCTTTTTCGTTTCGGCAAAAATACCGCTCAGTTGTTCCGATGCGGTAAGCTTGGTCTTATTCTCCCGCGTCTTGGGGCTGACGGAATTCTGGTTGACCAGACTCCCCACCCGCACCATGTAAAATTCGTCGAGATTGCTGCAAAAAATAGAAAAGAACTTGCACCGCTCGAGCACGGGGACGTTCTCGTCCGCCGCCTGCATGAGCACGCGTTTGTTAAACAGCAACCAACTGTATTCGCGATTGATATATTCGTCTTTGATAAATTGCATAACGACTCCTTATTCGTCTCCGAACGATACGCCGATACTCCGCGCCGAAGCGATCATCGGATGATCGAGCGGCACCCACTTGGTTTTGCCGGCAATATCGGCAATGTTGTTGTGGGTAAGCTTTTCGCCGCGTATGGCTACGGTCGTACCGAACATTCCTTCTTTGCACAGATACCCCGCATAGGCGCCTACCTGCGTGGACAGCACGCGGTCGTACGCACTGGGGCTTCCGCCGCGCTGAATATGCCCCGGGATCATCACGCGCGTTTCCACTCCGGTACGCCGATTGATCTCTCGCGCCAAACGGTTGGTAAGCGTCGTGTCGCCCACTTCCTGCCGTTTTTGGGCGCGTTCCTTTTTCTTCAGTCCCGCCTCTTCCTTTTCCATTGCACCTTCGGCAATGGCAATGATGCTGAATGCCTTCCCCGCTTCGGCGCGTGCCAACACCTTTTTGCACACCGCGTCGGTATCGTAAGGGATCTCGGGCAACAGGATAATATCCGCGCCGCCGCCTATGCCCGCATACAGCGTCAACCAACCCACTTTGTTGCCCATGATTTCCACAAGCATCGTGCGCCCGTGACTGGCCGCCGTAGTGTGTACGCGGTCGATGCATTCGGTAGCTACGTCTACCGCCGAGTGAAACCCGAACGTCACGTCCGTCCCGAAAATATCGTTATCGATGGTTTTGGGCAGTCCGATTACGTTGAGTCCTTCGGCAACCAGCAAAGCCGCCGATTTGTGCGTGCCTGCCCCGCCCAGCGTGAGCAGCGCATCCAAACCCATTTTGCGGTAGTTGTGTTTCATCTTCTCCACTTTAGTGGAGTTGTTCTCCTCTACCGTCATCTTCTTGAACGGCTGACGACTGGTACCCAGAATAGTGCCGCCGATATTGAGAATGCCGGAAAAATCTTCCGGTTTCATCTTTTTGTACTCGCCGGAAATCAATCCGCCGTACCCGTCGGCAATGCCGTAGATTTCCACGCCCTTTATATTATTGTATGCATATTTGGCAAACCCGCGAATCACCGCGTTCAACGCGGGACAATCGCCGCCCGACGTCAAAATTCCGATCTTCATTTTCACTACCGCCTATCGTTTACCCTTATTTTATATTGGCTCCCGTAAAGCCCGCGTATGCGCTTATCCTATTGCGGCCTTGCCACCGCACCGATGAAAAACTTATGTGCCCGATGGCGGTGTAGGCGTTTCCGCCTGCCCGAAACCGTGGCCTTGCCACCCCACCGATGAAAAGCCTATGTGCCCCATGGCGGTGTAGGCGTTTCCGCCTGCCCGAAACCGTGGCCTTGCCACCGAGCACGAGATACCGCCGTGTGCCAGCCTTCCAAAAGCTTGTCCCGCGCATCGGCGCCTATCTGCGGCACAAAAATCCGTTCGGCGTAATCGGGCTGTGCCGACATAACCGCCGTGCGACCGCCATGCGTCTTTGCCGCCAGCATCGCCACCCCCAAAGCCGTGGTTTCCACCACGCGCGGCCGTACGATCTCCGCACCGGTAATATCCGCCAAAAACTGCATAAGGAAGTTGTTGGCGCTCGCCCCGCCGTCCACCGCCAACCGCGCAAATCGCAACCCGGTATCGGCTGTCATCGCCTTTAAGACGTCGTAGCACTGATAGGCAACCGACTCGAGCGTCGCCCGCACAATATGCTCGCGACTCGTTCCTCGCGTAATCCCGCAAATCGTACCGCGGGCATCGCTGTCCCAGTACGGTGCGCCCAGCCCCACAAACGCAGGCACTACGTATACGCCCCCGCTGTCGGGAACCGCAAGCGCCGCCTGTTCGCTTTCCGACGCCGTACGTATCAGACGCATTTCGTCGCGCAACCATTGCACCGCCGCGCCGCCGGTAAATACGCTTCCTTCCAGAGCATATACCGGCTTTCCCTCTTCGTCGGCCGCCAACGTCGTCAATAGTCCGTGCCGCGACGCCACGCTTTCCCGCCCCGTATTGCACAACAGAAAGCAACCCGTGCCGAACGTGCATTTCGCGCCGCCGCGCCGCGTACAGCGTTGGCCGTACAGCGCCGCTTGTTGATCGCCCGCCACCCCGCAGATGGGAATTTCCCGCCCGAGGATCTCGCGCGAAGTGGTGCCGAACATATGCCCCGACGGAAACACCGCAGGCAACATTTCGCGCCGAAGCGAAAAGAGCGAAAGCAGTTCGTCGTCCCAATCCCGCCGATGAATGTCGTATAACATTGTGCGGGAAGCGTTGGTGCAGTCGGTGGCAAAAATCCGTCCGCCCGACAGACAGTATAAAAGATACGTATCCACCGTCCCCGCACGTAGCCGTCCTTTTTCGGCCGCCGCGCGCGCCGCGGGCACATGCTCGAGTATCCACCTAAGCTTGGTTGCCGAAAAATACGCATCGGGACGCAGTCCCGTTTTGCGGTAGATTGCCTCGTTTTTTCCTTCCGCGCACAAAGCACGGCAATCCTGTGCGGTGCGTCGGCATTGCCACACGATGGCATTACACAAAGGCTCCCGTGTTTCACTGTCCCATACGACAACCGTTTCCCGCTGGTTCGTAATGCCCATCGCTTCGATGTCGGCGGGATCGATACCGCCGCTTGCCACCGCTTCTCCGATCACGCCGTATACCGAACCGAGAATGTCGGCAGGGTTGTGTTCTACCCAGCCGGGTTGCGGGTAAATCTGACGGAACTCCCTCTGTGCCGAAGCCGCTATGCCGCCCCTCTCGTCAAACAATATCGCCCGTGTACTCGTCGTTCCCTGATCGAGCGCCAGCACGAATTTGCCGCCTTTCTTTTCCATAGATATATTGTACCATCCCGCGCGACTTTTTTCAAGTCTCTTCCGCTAAAGTATACCACCGATTCCCGCATTTTGTCAATTTTCCGCGTTTTTCTCTTCCTGTGGATTTTTCACTTTTTTCGGATGCGTACCACATATTTATCACGCAAAGAGAGTAAAATGACAGATATATACTATAAATGACAGTTATACACTATCAGGAAAATAAGAAGAGGTTTTGTATATGTACGGAAATTTCGACGACCGAGAAAAGGTGCGCGTACAAACCCGTAAACATTCGGGACGGACAATCGCGCTTGCCGTAAGCTTGTTTGTGGCAATTGCCATCGCCATCGGCGCCATCGCCGGCTGGGCGGGATATGCCGCCGGAAAAGGCAAAGTAACGGTATTGCATTCGGAAGGCGGCGAAACGGTTTCCCGCCTGTCGGAAGATATCGAACGCGACATTGCCGACGTAGTCGAAACGGTGGCCGACTCGGTGGTGGAAATCAACTGCACGGTGCGGGTCTCCAACGGCTGGTTCGTGCGCGAAGGCACCAGCGCGGGTAGCGGCGTTATTCTCTCGGAAGACGGCACCATCATTACCAATCACCACGTCATCGACGGGGCGTACGGTATTTCGGTACGACTGCGCGGCGGCGAAACGTATACCGCCACGCTTGTGGGCAGCAACGAAGAAAACGACATTGCCATCTTGCGGATATCGGCCGAAAATCTCACCTATGCCACCTTCGGCGATTCGGACGCGTTGCGCGTAGGCCAAACGGCCATCGTCATCGGCAATCCGCTCGGCACGTTGGGCGGGACGGTTACCTGCGGAATTCTCAGCGCCCTCGACCGTGAAATCAGCATCGACGGAACCAGTATGCATTTGTTGCAAACCGACGCCTCCATCAATTCGGGAAATTCGGGCGGCGGCATGTTCGATCTCGACGGACGACTTATCGGCATCGTGAACGCCAAATCCACGGGAACCAACGTAGAGGGGCTGGGGTTCGCCATTCCCTCCAATACGGCCTTACAAATCGCAACGACGATTCTCGGCGCATAACGCCGCCTTGTTTCTGTTTTTCCGACCGACGAAGTGCGCAAAGCGTGCCGCGTCGGTCTTTTTTGCGCGCGCAAAATGCCGAATTTGCGGCGTTTTCTCGGGAGTTGGTTGTAATCTCTTGCCAAAACGGGAAAAATCGGATATAATGATAGCGTAAAAAATTTCGTAATTTGTCAAGGAAATTCCCAATGAGCGAAACCATACAGGAAAATTTCATACCGACGGAGGAAATGACGGACAACGCAACGGAAACAACGGATACCGAAATATCCGAAATCCAACCTGCGGAATCCGACGCGCCGTTATCGAGGGAAGAAGAGAAACGTCTGGCGGCCAAATACTTGGTTTTTGCCGCGATCACGCTGGCGGGGATTTATATCGCACAATTGTTTCATCTGCTCGATCCCCTTTTCGACCGCATTTATTACGGCAATCTCACTATGGTATTTTTCTATGCGTGCAACGCTATTTTTTGGGTGCCGTTTATCATCGTGTTGTGTCGTCAAGCGGTAAAATACACCGGCTACCATCCGATCCGCCGCACAAAAAAAGAACTGACGCTCAAACGGAGTCTCATTATCTACGCTTGTACCATCGTCCCCATCTTTATCGTATCGGCGGCGCTCGGCTTCAATATCAAAATCGTATACGAGTTGGGAAAACGCGTGACGGGGATGCAACTGCTGAGCAATGCCATTATGTACGTGCACGGCGGCGTCAAACTGATTCTCGCGATTATCTTTTTGGAATTCGTGCAGGAAGCGGCCGACCTTTTGTATAAAGGTAAATATCATCGGCGCATTCCCTGGGGCGGGTTTGCATTGGCGCTCATCTACGGATTTGCCGAAGTGATCGTATCGTATGCGAGCGGCGGATTCTCCATGTTCGCCTGGTTGTACATCGCTTTCGATCTGTTGTACGGCGTCATCTATTTGCTTTCCGAAAGAAATTTCCCCGTTACCTATTTCGTCAGTCTGATAATATATATTTTGTAGAGGGCGTCGGATTTTATGAAACAAAAACTGATTCGATTTCTTCAATCCAACTTTATCATCTGGGCATTTTGGGCGGTGGCCGTCGTCATCGAGCTGACCGGCGTCTGCGTGACGAGCGGACGGTTCCTGATTCGCCGACCTTTCATGTGGCTTTCTCTTATGTCGGTATTTACCGCCATACTCTTTGCCGTAAAACGCCCCAAAGGTCGCTACTGGTGCGCGTTCTCCTTTATGCTGGTATTCTTCGTCATAGACCTTGTGTTTATCGTGGTTTACGACATGACCGGTTCCACGTTCGACTTTGCGATGCTCAAGCTACGCGGCGACGCCATGGCGATTATCGAAAGCATTCCCATCAATTTCGTATACGTATCGGTTTCGGGCATATGCATCAGTCTGTACCTGTTGCTTGCACGCTATTTCCTGAAAAAAGTCCCCGCCCCGCAACGGATTTTGCCGCGCGGTATCATCGCGGGGGTACTTGCGGCCATTCTGTTTTTGCACGGCGGCGTGGCGTATATGGAAAACCGCAACGTCAACCCCGCCGATCTCAGTTACAAACTGTACTCGGGCAGCGACGGTACCTACTACGACCGCGGCATCTTAGGCAACTTCATAGACGAGCTGTATAAAGGCGCGTTTTTCAGCAAAGTGCCGCTCGGCGACGAAACCGAACTGGAGAACTACATATACGCTTCGCGCAGCGACGTAACGGGAAGCGGCTATTCCGATTATCACGGAATTGCGAAAGGCCACAACGTGATCACCATCCTCGGCGAAAGCTTCGAATGGTTCAGTTTTATGGCAGACCTTGCCGATGCGGGACTCGACGACGCTTATCCCGGCGGTTTCCAAACGGACGAAAGTACGCTCAGAGCGCTGTATCCCAATCTGTACAAACTCTATGACACTTCGACGGTCTGCCTCAATCATCACGCGCGGGAAAAGACGGATATTTCGGAGAACCAGTCCATTCTCGGCAACTATCCCACCGATTGCTATATCAATTACGACTATCCCGAAAATACCATTCCCTATTCTCTTCCCAATATCTTAAAAGCACTGTACGACGTGGATTCCTATTCGTTCCACAACGGCGAATATACTTTTTATAACCGCAACGTACACCATGAATCGGCATTGGGATTCGCTAAGTACACCGCCAGCGAACAAATGGTCGCTTCGGAACAGTTCAAGAACTACTTCGCCGAGAATGCCGAACGTAATCTCGACAGCGAAATGATGGAAGCCTGCAAAGAGCAGATGTTCCCCGCCGATCGTCGGTTCAATACGTACATTACCACGATCACCATGCACGGGCAATACGAACAGCGCAAAAATCTCGACGAACATTATGCCAAATTGTTTGCATACGGTATTGCGCAAAAGTATGCCGATAAATCGGGAAGCCTGGAGAATGCCGTTCCTTTCATCCACTATGCGGCCGCCGCGCTGGAACTCGATAAAGCAATCGGCGTGATGATGCAATATCTCGAAAACACCCGCAACGCCCAAGGCGAACGTCTGGCCGACAAAACGATCATCGTGTTGTTCGGCGATCACAACGCTTACTATCAATCGCTTACCAACGACGTCAAAAATATCTTCCTCGAAGACGGCACACGCAACTACACCGATCTCTTCCGCGTACCGCTTATGGTGCATGTGGGCGGAACGGATCTGCGTGACCGCATCACGAAATTTACCACCACCACGGATATCATTCCCACGATTCTCGATCTGCTCGGTATCCGGTACTTCGATAATCTCACGTACGGCCGCAGCATATTTATCGACGAGGAAAGCATCCTCTACTCCCGTGCGTACGACGTGTTCGTTACCGACAAAATGTTCTTTACGTCACTGAAAAACGTACGCTACCGCAGTGCCGACGCCGACGACGCCTATATTGCGAAAATCACCCAAAGCGCACTTACGCTGCTCGACAAAACCAGCCATGTAAACCGCATCTTCTACTATGATTTCCTCAGCGGACAAAGAGCGGAAACCTACTACGCGAAATTGCGCGAAATCAATTGACGGCAACCCATCGCAAAAGCGCCCGAACTAAATTGTTCGGGCGCTTATTTTTGTGCGGAATTCGTTGCGGAGACAATACGTTTCGGCGTCGGTTTACGTCATTCCAACTCGAAAGCGCCGGTATATAACTGATAATATTTGCCGCGCTTGGCAAGGAGACGCTCGTGATTGCCTCGCTCGATGATCCGGCCGTGCTCTAGCACCATGATCACGTCGGCGGCACGCACGGTGGATAATCGGTGCGCGATGATAAACACCGTACGCCCCTGCATGAGCCGATCGCATCCCGCTTGCACGATCGCTTCGGTGCGGGTATCGATACTGCTGGTTGCTTCGTCCATAATCATAACGGGCGCATCGGCAGCCGCGGCGCGGGCAATACTCAGCAGTTGTCGTTGTCCCTGCGAAAGGTTGGCGCCGTCGGCGGTCAGCACGGTATCGTACCCGTCGGGCAAATGCATAATAAAGTCGTGCGCACCGGCAAGTCGCGCCGCCGCTTCCACCTCTTCGTCGGTGGCCTCCAATCTCCCGTAGCGGATATTTTCGCGCACCGTGCCGGTAAACAGATTGGTATCTTGCAATACCATGCCCAGCGAACGCCGCAAATCGCTTTTTCTGATTTTATTGATATTGATTCCGTCGTAGCGGATCTTGCCGTCGGCAATATCGTAGAATCGGTTGATCAGGTTGGTGATGGTCGTCTTGCCCGCTCCCGTCGAACCGACGAAAGCGATGCGTTGCCCCGGTTGCGCTTCCACCGTCACATTGTGCAAAACCGTCTTTCCCGCCTCGTACGCAAAGTCCACGTCGTCGAGCAGAATATGTCCACGCACTTCCGTGTAGGTTACGCTGCCGTCGGCGCTGTGCGGATGACGCCACGCCCAACGCCCCGTACGCGTCGTCGACTCCGTCAGATTTCCGTCGGCATCTTCCTGTACGTGCACCAACGTCACGTATCCGTCGTCGGTCTCGGGTTTCTCGTCCAAAAGCTCGAATACGCGGCCGGCGCCCGCATTCGCCTGCGCAATACCGCTCACCGTCTGCGCCATTTGCATGACGTTGTTTGCAAACGAACGACTCATGGCAAGAAAAGATACGATCACGCCGGGCGTCAGCGTACCCCACCCCGTCAGACTCAGATTGTTTACCGAAGAGAGAATCATGGCCCCGCCCGCGAAAGCAAGCACTACGTACAACAGATTCCCTATGTTCCCCATAATGGGACCCAGAATATTGGCATAACTGTTTGCCCGCGTCATATAGTCGTGCAATTCGTCGTTAATCGTATCGAAATCTTTTTTTACGGCGTTTTCGTGGCAGAAAACTTTCACCACTTTCTGGCCGTTCATCATTTCTTCGATGTAACCTTCGAACTTACCGAACGCCTTCTGCTGTTTTACGAAGTTCCTCGAAGTACCGCCGCCCACAATGCGTGTCATGACGACCATCAGCACCGCCGCAAGCAACACAACGCACGTGAGCCACACACTGTAGTACAGCATAACGCACAAATATGCCAGAATCATGACAGACGCGCAGACGATCCCCGGAATACACTGCGTGGCAAGTTGCATGATGGCGTCCACGTCGTTGGTATACGTGCTCATGATATCGCCGTGCGTATGCGTATCGAAATACCGAATGGGCAACGATTCCATTTTGTCAAACATATCTTTACGAATCTGTTTCAGAAATTTGTGCGCAAGGACTGCCATCAGTTGGGTTTGCCCGTGTACGGCAAGCACAGCCAAAGCAAACAATCCTCCCATAACGCCCATGTAAATCCAAAGCTTGGGGAAAAGCGATTCGTACCCTGCCTTGAGAGCGGGCGTAATGCAGTCGTCTATAATGCGTTGCAAAAATATCGACGCCGACACGTGCGCCGCCGATGCAAACAATACGCACCCCAATATGGCCAAAAGATGCCACTTATACCGCGAAAAAAGATACCGCAGCAATCGTCCCATTACCGACTTTTTCGGTTTGTTCGTTTCTATGGGTCTTCTCATGCCGCATCTCCTCCGTCGTTTTCCTTGGTTTGCGACTCATGCACTTCCCGATAAATTTTGTTGCCGGCAAGCAACTCTTCATGCGTGCCCACCGCGTCTATGCGACCGTTCTCCATGACCACAATGCGGTCGGCGTCCATCAGCGAGGCCGTGCGTTGCGCAATGATGATCTTAGTCGTGTCGGGAATTTCTTCCCGAAACGCTTTGCGGATACGTGCGTCGGTGTGCGTGTCTACCGCACTGGTAGAATCGTCCAAAATGAGAATCTTCGGTTTTTTCAATAGCGCACGCGCTATGGTAAGGCGTTGTTTCTGTCCGCCCGATACGTTGGTGCCGCCCTGCTCTATGTGCGTATTGTATCCGTCGGGAAAAGACTGCACGAATTCGTCGGCGCAGGCAAGCACGGCGGCACGGCGTACTTCTTCGTCGGTAGCGTTTTCGTTTCCCCAG